>CAIXVA010000055.1 GCA_903922745.1 uncultured Actinomycetes bacterium | reverse complement strand
CTTCGATTGTTGTGCGCTTTAACCGTTAGGTAAGTTGCGCGCCATAACGATGCGCTGAATCTGATTAGTGCCCTCGTAAATTTGAGTTAACTTCGTATCGCGCATCATGCGTTCTACTGGGTAATCAGTGACATATCCATAACCACCCAATACTTGAATTGCATCTCCGGTTACCTTCATAGCCATATCACTTGCAAAACACTTACTGGCCGCTGAAAAGAATCGTAGATCCTTCTCGTTATTTTCACTCTTTATCGCTGCTGAATACGTTAGCAAACGTGCTGCCTCGATATTCATCGCCATATCCGCCAACATAAATTGAATTGCCTGAAAGTCAAAGATTGGCTTTCCGAATTGATGACGCTCGTGCGCGTACTTTGTTGCAACATCAAATGCGCCTTGTGCAAGACCTATTGCTTGCGCCGCAATTGTAATGCGAGTGTGATCAAGCGTGTTCATCGCCAAAGCAAAACCTTGTCCAACTTCGCTAATGCGACGATCATCACCAAGTTGAACATTGTCGAAATAAACTTCTCGCGTTGGAGAACCACGCATTCCCATTTTCTTTTCTGGTGCACCAAAAGAGACACCAGGATCTGACTTTTCAACAACAAAAGCTGTTATTCCCTTTGATCCGAGTGCTGGATCGCTTTGCGCTATTACTGAATAAAGCTCAGACTCACCAGCGTTTGTAATCCACTTTTTGCTGCCGTTTAGCACCCAGCCATCACCTGACCGTTCAACCTTGGTGCGCATTGCAGATGCATCTGACCCCGCCTCTGATTCAGAAAGGCAGTACGAAAATCCTTCACCTTTTACTAAACGAGGTAACCAACGCTTCTTTTGTTCATCATTACCACCAAGAATTAATGGCATTGAACCTAATTTGTTAACTGCCGGAATCAACGATGAAGATCCACATGCGCGAGCAACTTCTTCAATAATCAACACAGTTGCAAGTGCATCTGCCCCATCGCCACCAAATTCGGTCGGAACATGTGCTGCGTACAAACCATTTTTAAGCAAAGCATTTTTTGCTTCTTGCGGAAAGCGATGGTCTTCGTCAACGGCTTGTGCGTGAGGCGCGATCTCTTTTTCAGATAGGGCACGAACACTTGCACGAAGCTCTTTGTACTCGGACGGCAGATCAAATATGTTTTCCATTATGACTCATTCTTATCGCGTTGTGCCAACTTTTGTAGGTACTGATTATAGTTTGCCAAATCATCTGGCTGACCCATCGCTGCTTGGCGCACAGTATTTCGATCAATTCGCTTCGCTTCACGTGTGTCATCCCGCAGCCAATTAATAAAAGTTGCAACTAAGGCAATTAATATTGGAATCTCGCCAACTGCCCATCCAATGGAACCGCCTAATTTTTGGTCAGCCAAAAGGTCTGTCAGCCAAGGGGTTCGAAGCGAGGCAAAGTAACCCTTATCAATCAAAGTCGTAGTGGACATTAAAGCGACCGAGAAGAATGCATGAATACTCATAGCTGCAAACAAAATAACAATCTGTACTAAATGAGGAATTTTGCGTGGGTTCGGATCAACACCAATTACAACAAAGAAGAATAAGAATCCCGCTGCCAAGAAGTGAAGTGTCATGATCAAATGCCCGATATGACTCTGCATCATGTCGGCAAATAAATTTGTAAAGTACAAACCAAACAAAGAACCATCAAAGATCAGCAATGCAACGATTGGGTTTGTGTAGAAAATTCCAATCTTTGAATGAAGCGCTGCTAATAGCGAGCCTCGAACACCTCGCTCAGAAGGTGTTCGCCCCTGCGGCAATGTTCGCAAAGCCAAAGTCATTGGGGCTCCAAGCACTAATCCAATAGGTGCGATCATTGCCAAAAGCATGTGGGCCATCATGTGATACGAAAACGAGAATTGTGCATAAACGCCTAACCCACCGCTTGTCGCGAAATCAATAACGGAGATACCAAGTGCAAATGAAATTGTCCGACCAACTGGCCACTTATCTCCGCGCTTTGTTAAGACCATTACCCCTTTTACATACAGGGCGACCATCAGGACCAAAATGCCGATCATCAATGCATCTGGCTCGTAGCTGAAGAAAATATGTGACCAGGTTGGCTTAGGCGGTGTTGTAAATCCAACAACTGCAAGAGCAGGATCAAATTTCTGCAAGCCTGGTCGATTAGGAGAACTGGTATTTGATAACCACGATCCCATAGCAACGGTAACAACCATGATGATTGCTTCGGTTGTCAGTAATTTTGCAAAACCGATCCAGTTAATTGCTTCCTTGCCTTCAAGATTCTTGCGGTGCAGATAACCAATTGCTACCAAGCCAATTGTTGCGACTGTTTTTGCAATGACTATGTATGCGTAGGTCGAATTCCATGCTTGAGCAAAATTTAAACGTGTCCAAGCGTTTACCGTTCCGCTGATTACAACTGCGATCGCAGCCCATAAAGCCAGTTGGCTAAAGCGAGGTACAGCAATGGCACGGTCAGTTTCTGACAGCATTGCAATCGCAAGGATTCCACCAACCCACATGGATAGCGCAACAACGTGGATTACGAGTGATCCAATTACAAGAGAGTGCGATCCGCTAGATGCCGAGTGACTTTGAAAGACAGGCGCAACTAAGCCAGCGACCGAAATAATTAATAGCAGAATTAAGCTGAGGATTTTTCTAGCTTGAAATGAGTACATGAACACCAGCAGGGCAATGGCAGCTTGAAATGCTAAGTACTGTCCCAAGGTTATTTGTGTAATAAAAGATCGAATAACTGTTGTATCCAGTGCAACCGATAGAGATGAATTCAGGATTTGGGCAAGGGTAAAGATAATTAAACCAATTGCGCCGACAAACCAGGTTGCGGAAGCTGCTTTTAGAAAACCACGGAGTTTCTCCCCTGACGTTGAAACTTTGCCTTCTACGTCAAGCAGCAAGAATGACATAGCCAATAGCGACCCAATGGTTGCAAAACCACCGAGCAAGTTTAAATATTTAAAAGCTGTATTTAATAAATTCATCGATCCGCAAACAATTTGCGCGCATAAAGGGAAAGTCCAACTGTGACGATCACTGCAATAACAAGTAGAACAATCACGAAGATATTTGTGCCCCAGCTGCTGCTAGCAGGTGACTGGGATTGGCTTGGTTCAGGATTTGGATTTGCTGTCGAAATTACACTTGGAGATTGAAACTTAAAAGTAAAATTACCTTCAAGGGGTGCATCACCTTCGGATGCCAAAGAATATGTAACTGTGTAGGTTCCAGAATCAACAAGAGGTTTAACCCCAACAGTTGCGCTCATGGCTGCAATTGTGATTGTTCCATCGTCTACACGAACTCCGTTTGGATCTGTAACGGTGATTGAGTTTGCGTCAGGTGCATCAGCTAACAAAGTAACTTGACCAGTAACCGTCACATTTGTTGGGGAGACAGAAAGTGTTGAGCCGCTAATTGGATTGGTGCTTACTAATGTATTTGCAGAGGCGCTTGCTGCGCCTAGAAATGTAAGAAGCACAATCGCTGCAATACGTAAGCGGCTCACGGTTACCTTCCATGAGGGCTTGGGAAGCTCCTCAATTCGCGCCTATCGTCTCACTTCTTTACACTGACTGCCTAGCCTTATTCGAGAATGGAGCCTGTGATGCCTACATATCAATATGCATGCACCGCGTGCGACCATGAATTTGAGGCGATTCAATCCTTTTCAGATGATTCCTTGACCGAATGCCCGCAATGCAAAGGTGAGATCCGCAAGGTCTACACCGCGGTCGGCGTTGTGTTTAAGGGTTCAGGTTTCTACAAAACAGATTCAGTTAAAAAGTCCACCGTTGCTGACGTGCCAAAAGCTGCGCCAGCACCTAAGGCTGATTAATCCTCGTGATGCGGTGGTTTATCTGACTTAATTTCAGCTTCGCGTCGAGCTTGCTCGGCGGCTGCTTCAGGATCGATCTCATCTGAAGTGACGTTAGGAAAGAGATCGCTCATGGAATTGATTCTACATCGATAAGGGGAACAGAAGAACATGTTCGAGAAACTAGGCCATTTTATAGTTAAGCACCGTAAAGGCGCCGTTGTGCTTTTTATAGTTGGCATTCTTGTGGCAGGTGGCGTTGGTTCAATGGTTTTCAACCGACTTGATTCAGCGGGCTATTCCGATCCGAAGAGTGATTCTTACAAAGTTTATGAATATTTAAACAATGAGTTGAAACTCTCTGACCCTGTCGTCGTTTTACTTGTTGATGCCGGATCAAAGGATGTGACTGATCCTGAAGTTACTCAAAAAGCATTAGCACTTGAAGCCAAAATCTCTAAAGAAAAAGATGTTTCAAAGACGGTTTCATTCTGGAGTTCGGGGCAACAACCAACATTTAAATCGAGCGACGGAAAGGCTGCATACATCCTTGTGTATGGAACAGGTGACGCTTTTTCACCAGAAAGCCAAAAGATGGGCAAGTTCTTTAGTAAAAACTACGACGGCGAAGTTGGCGGTTTAACTGTTTATGCCGGTGGTGTCGGGGTTGTCGGACATGCGATCACAGAAAAGATATCTAAAGATTTAACTATTTCTGAAGCAATTTCAATCCCACTTACATTTATCTTGCTGGCTTTTGTTTTTGGTGCCTTGGTTGCATCTGCGATGCCTTTGATTGTTGGCGTTGCCGCGATTTTGGGTGCTTTCTTCATTCTTTATTTATTCACACTTTTCACAGGTGTCAGTATTTATGCTCTAAACCTAACAACAGGTATGGGTCTAGGCCTCGGAATTGATTACGCACTATTAATTGTTAATCGTTTTCGCGAAGAGTTACACCATGGCAAGAGTGTTGAAGATTCCGTCGTTACAACAATGGCGTCAGCAGGCAAGACAGTCTTTTACTCCGGAATGACAGTTCTTGTTACTTTGTTCTCGCTGACTTTCTTCCCGCTGCCATTCTTAAAATCATTTGGCTATGCAGGAGTATCAGTCGTTGCAATTGCAGTTGTTGGCGCACTGTTCGGTTTGCCACCAATCTTGGCTTTGATCGGACACAAAGTTGATAAGGGCGTTATTCGTCGTTCAGCAATTACTCCTAAGGAAGATGGGCGCTGGGCACAAACCGCACGTTTTGTGATGAAGCGTCCAACAGCGGTAGTCGTTCTTTCACTTATCGTTCTTGGAATCCTTGCATCACCGATTACAAATATTAAGTTTTCACAAGGTGACTCACGCATGTTGCCAGCTTCTAACCCTGCTGCAATTGCAACTGCGCTGATGGCAGAGCGTTTCCCTGGTCAAACAGGAAACCCTGTTGAAATTATTGTCCGCAACGGAGCAGATAAGTTAGATGCAATTAACACGTATTCGGCACAAGTAAAGGCTGTACCAGGAATTGTTGCGGTTATTCCTCCTGTAGTAATTGGCAAAGATGTTCGCGTTGTTGCATACGAATCTATGTTGCCGCGTACTCCAGAAGCCCAGAAGTTGATTCACGCAATCAGAGATATCAAAGCTCCAGAAGGAACACTGGTTGGCGGGGTTGCTGCTGATTACACAGATTCACAAGATGGTATTTCGAAAACCCTACCTTGGGCGCTGGGATGGGTGATTCTTTCTGTACTTATTTTGATATTTATCTTTACGGGATCAATCATCTTGCCAATCAAAGCTGTCATCCTTAACTTCTTATCTCTCGGCGCAACAATGGGTGTACTCACCTGGGTCTTCATTGATGGTCATCTTCAGTGGTTGGTCGGCTCTTTCACACTTACTGGAACATTAGATACATCTATTGTAATTTTGATTGCAGTTGTGGTCTTTGGATTATCAATGGATTACGAGTTGTTCTTGTTATCTCGTATCCGCGAAGAACACTTATCAGGCAAAACAAATGTTGAATCAGTTGCAACAGGTTTGCAACGCTCAGCACGAATCATTACCGCAGCCGCTGTTTTACTCGCAGTTGTTTTCGCAGCCTTTATTACAAGTGGAGTTACATCTATTAAGTCGATGGGCTTTGGTGTTGCACTAGCTGTAATCCTGGATGCATCAATCGTTCGTGGTCTATTGGTGCCTGCACTTATGCGTTTATTTGGTGAGCGCAACTGGTGGGCACCTAAATGGATGCAGCGATTTACTCTTCATCACTAAGGTCGCGTACCCTACAGACATGGATCTAATCGCTTCACTGCAATGTGCGGATCAGCCTGGCATCGTTCATGCGATGACTTCGGCTGTGCTTGCCTGCGGCGGAAACATTATTGAGAACCAGCAGTTCACGGATCCGAGCACAAATACCTTTGTTATGCGCACTCGCTTTGAAACTTCACAAGGTTTAGATGGTGCAACTAAGAGTTTGAATGAGGGATTGTCCAAGTTCAATCCTGCGTTGCATATTCGCCCAACAGCACAAAAGCCTCGTGCCCTTGTCATGGTTACCAAAGAAAGCCATTGCTTGCGCGATCTTTTGTATCTAGAAGAACTTGGCGAACTTAATATTGAAATCCCTCTTGTGATCTCTAACCGAGAAGATTTACGTACTCTGGTTGAATCCCACGGTATTAAGTTTCTATGCCTACCGGTAACTGCAGAAACAAAGGAATCACAAGAAGCTGAAATTCTGAAGCAGATCAGTGAATTAAAGATTGATTTCGTAGTTCTTGCTCGTTACATGCAGATTATGTCGAAAGAATTCTGTGACAAACTGCCAGGAAAGATCATCAACATTCACCATTCATTTCTTCCTGGATTCAAAGGTGCAAAGCCATATCACCAGGCACATGAGCGTGGTGTAAAAATAATTGGTGCATCTGCTCACTTTGTAACTAGTGATTTAGATGAAGGACCAATCATTGAACAAGATGTTGCGCATGTAACTCATGTCGCTTCTCCTGATGAATTGATTGCAATCGGTCGCGATATTGAG
>CAIXVA010000054.1 GCA_903922745.1 uncultured Actinomycetes bacterium | reverse complement strand
GATCTCGCGCTCAATTGTCAGTCGAAGGTAAAGGCCAGGCGAGAATGGGCTGGCTCATAATTATCGGCAGTATTCCAATTGTTGTGCTCGGCTACCTAGGCAAAGACATCATTACTAATGATCTTCGTTCGTTGTGGTTAATCGCATCAGTAATGATTATTTTCGGTTTAATTCTTGGTTTTGCAGATAAGAATGGAAAAAGTGAACGATCTCTTGATCAACTGAACTCTAAGCACGGCCTTCTATACGGTGCGGCCCAAGCATTAGCTTTAGTTCCTGGGGTTTCACGCTCTGGCGCAACAATTGCAATGGGACGTTTTCTTGGATACACACGTGAGGCTGCGCTTCGTTATTCATTTCTTTTAGCCCTGCCAGCGGTATTCGGCAGTGGACTCTATGAACTAAAAGATGCTTTCTCATCAGATGCTGCGCCCAATGTTTTCACAATCCCAGAAACTCTTGTTGCAACAGGGGTTGCCTTTGTAATTGGCTACGCAGTAATTGCATGGTTACTTAAGTTTGTATCCACTAAGAGCTTCAGGCCATTCATTATTTACAGAGTAATTCTGGGCTCGACATTACTTATACTTTTAGCAACGGGTATTATTTCGGCATGAGCAACGATTCGAAGTATCTACTTAGGGCCTGGGCTAAGTCGCCAATTTCTCGTAGATCGCTTTTAGTTATTGCAGTAACAACTGCGGTTGCCGGCACATCTTTAGGAAAAGCCTTTGGAGTAGCAGCACCAGTTATAACTCAGGTACTTGGCCGCCCCACCGATACTTCCATTGCGCTAAGTGTTACCTCATCGCTGGCTGTCACAACATTTGTCGAATATGGAACATCAAAGACTCGTTACACAGGTAAAACTGCCCAATTACAAACAGCGCCGAGTTCACCAGCGGTTTTTGACATTAAGGGTTTGAAAGCTGGAACCAAAGTTTATTATCGCGTCAATTATAAAGCTGCAACGGATGCAAAATTTGCGAATGGAAAGCAGTATTCATTCACCACAGCTCGAAAGGCAGGATCAACTTTCAGCTTCTCAATTCATGGTGATACACATCCAGAGCGTGCGGGAAAAATGTTTAATGCAGAGCTTTATGCCGTGACTTTGGCAAATATTGCTGCTCAGCAGCCTGATTTCCACATTATGGTGGGTGACGATTTTAGTATTGATCCAATTATTAGTAAGGGTCAAGCAGACCAAACTGGTGTAGAAAATATTTATAGTACACATCGAAATTGGCTAACAATTGCCGCAAGTTCAGTCCCGCTTTTCCTGGTTAACGGAAACCATGAACAAGCTGCTGAATACTTGCTGGATGGAACAACAACAAATCCTGCAGTTTTGGCTGGTAATGCTCGATTGAAATATTTCCCACTACCCGCACCAGATAATTTTTACTCAGGCAACACAAGACCTATCGATGGAGTTGGTCTTCCTCGTGATTATTATGCATGGACATGGGGAGATGCATTATTTGTAACATTGGATCCATATTGGCATTCAAAATATGCAGTAGATAATGTCGCAGGGGTTGTAGTTCCTGAAGATCAACCAATCACAAATACAGGTGCAAGCGGAGCAAAAAAACCAGCCGGGACACCTGCGAAAACCCCAGCCCCTGTGGGTAATGGTAAAACGGCAAATTTGTGGAATATCGGAATCGGTGACGAGCAGTACGCATGGCTCAAGAAGACTTTAGAAACCAGCAAAGCTAAATATAAATTCATCTTTGCGCACCATGTAATGGGCACAGGACGCGGTGCTATTGAAGTTTCTACCAATTATGAATGGGGTGGAAAGGATCCAAAGGGGCTATCTACCTTTGCAAAAGAGCGTCCAAACTGGGAACTTCCAATTCATGATTTGATGGTCAAGAATAAGGTGTCAATCTTTTTCCAAGGCCATGACCACATTTTCTGTACACAAGAGCGAGATGGATTGATTTACCAAGCAGTGCCAAATCCTGCTGACGATACTTTTTCTATGTTCAATGACGAGGCTTATAAGAGTGGAACAAAGGCTCCCAATTCAGGCCATGTACGTGTAACAGTTTCTCCAATGCAAGCAAAAGTTGAATACTTCTTGGCAGCTAGGAGTAAAGACGCAGATCGTAAAAATTTAAGCGTGGCACATAGCTACATTGTTAAGTCAAATTAGCCACCAGGGGCTAACACTCAGGGATCTATCTCACATTAAAAAGACTGGTCTGTAATTAATTAGAAAATGATGTGGTGACCTACTTAATACCTTGCATAGAGGTAGCCCTCGCAAAAACTCTCTGATCCATTTTCATCGGTGGAAGCATTTCTCCTGTAAGAACAGCAAAACTCAAGGAGAGATGGGGATCCACGATGAATATAAATAGTTCAAGAAAAGCAAAGGTGCTTGTTCTTTTTACAGCAGTAGCGTTTATGTTTGCAAATGGTGCAACAGCGAATGCGGCTACTAAAACAATTACTTGTTATAAAGGCACGGTTGTTAAAACAGTAAAGGCGGCTAATCCAAAGTGCCCAACTGGATACACAACAACAAAGCCAAAGGCAACGACAAAAGCCACAACACCAGCTGCAGGCGGATCTGTTGCTTTCTCTGGCAATTACAAGGGAAACCTGAACATTGTTTGGGGGGATACCTATCTTCAGATTACTTCAGCAACTGCTAAAGGAACCGGCAATGTATTCGGCCTTACCGATATGACAGGTACTGGATCTGCTGCACCAGCAGGTGTTTGCGATGGATTCGATGCGAAAGGATCTATTGGCGGTGGAGGTAACACAATCAACGTAACTTTTGATACTTCTTCAAAGGGTTGTGCAGAAGATGAAACCGCGCCAACCACGATCAAGATCACTGGTAGCGCAACGATCACAAGCGGCACCGGAAAGTACGCAGGAGCAACTGGCAACCTAAAGGTGACTGGAGTGTTCAGCGTTAAAGGTGGAGCTAAAGAAACAGCAGCATTCAGCATGGATGTCAGCGGAAATATCAAAACAAAATAATTAGTAATCCCGGTAAGACTATTGAAGGAGTGGTAATGAAAAAGATAATTTCAGGAATAGCGATTGCAGTATTGGCAATTGCAGGTGGAGTTGTATCTGGCGGAGCTGCTTATGCCGCGCCAGCTGCATCAACATTGGTGATGTCAGGTGGCAATGGAGTCTTTGAGCTAGGACCAATTGTTATCAATGGAAATGCAAGTGCTTCAGGATCGGTCGCATTTACAGTCAATGGAAAATTAGTTACTGGATGCGAAGCGGTACCAACTACAACAGTTACCCCCTTCGTTGCAAAATGCTCCTGGATTCCATCAGCATCTGGCACAACGGTAATAACTGGTGTGTTTACTCCGACTGATGCAGCAGCTTTTGCCCCAGCTGCAAGTAATACATTAAACGTTAAAATTGGAGTCCCAGTTCAGGGAATTGTCTCTCCTATTCATATCTATGTGGACACAGTTCTAGCAACTGGTTCAACAGGTGCACTTGCTCCACGTTTTAACGGCTGCGCCATCATGAATGAGTTCATGGTTGGACAAACAATCGTCTTTCGCGTTTATGCAAATAACGCTGATCAAGGCGGAGCGGTAATGGATTCTTCTAATACTTCAAAGGCTTTTATTGAGATTGCTGGAATAAAAGATCCAATCGCGATGGCCTATGGAAACCACAGCGGTGTTGCCTTTTGGACCGCTGTACTAAAGACAGGTGTAGCACCTCTCTATGGAACCATCGGTGTTATCAACTACAAAGTAACAATGGTCGCTAAGGATTCAAGCACCATGAAGGTGCTTTCATCAAAGCTAACTCCTAAATTAGAAAGCGGAAAGCGCGTACTTGATGCTTCAGGCCGCACGGTTTATGAGCGCGTTAGTTACTACCGCACAGTTAATTTGTCAGTACCTCTAAGAGGAGCAACAGGAACTTGGTCTTCAAACTTTACTGCTAATTCACAGTTGAGTTTGTTTGCGGCCCCAGTTGCAACTAAGTAATCATTCAAAATCTAGCGATCGGAGAGAAAATGCGTAAAAGTTTTAGAGTGGTACGAGTAGGAGCGGTGTTAGTCCTAGCTTTAGGATTCATCACTCCTGCTCACGCTGCAGATAATCCAGTCAAGCTTGTTGCTCCAAAAGAGATTGGCAAGCCTGTCCTTCCATTTACAGGACTTGCTGCTCAGAGTTTCACAACGCCTGCAACTATGGTCAACCTCGAGGTAACGCCAACTCAGGTGGTACTTGGAGATGCACTCACGATTACCGGTAAAGGATTACCCGGAAATACTCCGGTAACCCTGACCTGGTCAACAAGTGATGCCACCTGGATTGCAGATGTTCAGCCAAACACGGTTAACTACATGGGTACTTCATATACAAAATTCAATGTGGTTATTGCAACAATTTCAACTGATGCACTGGGTGGATTTGTTTATAAGACTAAAGTTCCATCAGATTTTGGTGGAGTTCATGATATTTACGCAGTTAACAACAATGTTGCTCTGGCTCATGGCGGCCTACAAATAGCACGCACCCTAAAGATTTCCCCAACTAGTGGTCCAATCGGCACTCCTGTGACTATTACTTACACAGGCCTTGGACCATCACTCTATGCAGCAGGTTCAGCGCTCTATTATGACGGTAAGTACACAGGCTCAATGCAAGCCCGTTGGACTCGTGGCACTGCCACAACAACGATTCTTGCAACAGGACCAGTTGGTAAGCACTACATCCAAGCCAATGAAGCCATCAGCTTCTCGTATTTAAACGCTATGCAATCACCGGTTCCATTTGCCAATAGTGAGATGGGCACTTTTACGGTCACCAAGGACAACGGAATCTTTAAGCCCTATGTAATCTATCCACAACTGATGACACCAACTGTTGATCAACGGACAACTTTGACCGATGCTGGATTAGATCCTGCAACTAAAGCAATCATGAGTCTGACTCCTGATCGTGGAATTGTTGGCAGTAAATCAACGATTAAAGTTTCAGGCATACCTACAAAGGGTGTTCACACAATCGTGTGGTCAACTGTTACTGGTAATCGAGTTAACTGCACAACAGGTACCTGTTGGGTTTATAACCCAATTCCGCTCGGCACTGTTGATGTAACAGATGGAACTGTTAACAAAGTGGTCACAATCCCAGATCACCTCGGTGGATACCACGTCATTCAAATCAAACTTGGTGATGTTGTTGAAGCTCAGCAAGTCTTTTATGTGAAAGAGAGTATTGAGCCACTTCTTGATAAGAATGGAAAAGTTCTAACACTCGGTGTTGCAAAGGCAGATCTATCCGGCTCTGTCGATGCATTCCAACGTGGTGGACAAGGAATTCCAACTTATACATTCAAGGAGGGCGAAGAGTTCACTCTGAGCATGAAGGGTGTTGGTTGGACACAAATGGACAACACATTGGCTGTTGCCTATGACAACAGCTACGTTGGTTATGGATGTGGATTCAATTCAAATGGCTACCTAGTAGTCCACTTGAAGGCTTTGGGAGGGGTTGGAACACACATTATTTCAATGCGTCCATTGCTCTACACACAGCAACCATCATTTGCTAATACTCCCTATGGAATGGTGCCAATTCTTACATCTGAAAATGATCTTCCAGGTCTAGCACTTGGTTACCAGATTCCAACGGTTTACTTCGCGATAAAGATCGTTAAGTAATAACTTTTCCGGGACAAAAACCCTGTCTTTGACTTAGGTCAGAGGCGGGGTTTTCCCCTGCCCTGGCATCCACCAATTCCATCTGCCTAGCAACACCATGGCACTTGGTAACAACAATCCACGAATGATTGTTGCATCGATTAAAACGCCTGCTGCCAGCCCAATACCTAGTTGTTGCAAGCCTGCAAAATGTCCAGAGATTAATCCAGTGAGCGCGGAAATAAATATAAGCGCAGCCGCAGTTACAACTGTCCCAGAATTTCGCATGCCTTCCCGAATAGCTTCTTCATTACTAGCGCCTCGATCCCACGCCTCACGCATTCTGGAAACAATAAATAATTCATAATCCATAGAAAGTCCAAACAAAACAGCAAAGAGCAGAATTAGCACCCAAGCCTCTAGTTGTTCAAGTTGATATGTGCCAATACCAAATTTGAAGACCAAAACTAATGTTGCAAAGGAGACTGCAATTGAGATCAAATCAAGGATTATGGCCTTGACTGCAAGGATTAGGGATCTAAAAGTTCTGAGAAGAATGAAAAATGTAATTAACAGAATTAGAGAAACAATTGTTGGCAATGAGGATTTAATGGCAGTTAGCAAGTCCACACCTTGAGCCGGTGCACCACCTAGGTAGATCTTTGTTCCTGTTGGAAATCCTGCATTGGGGATGTAGTCATCGCGCAGTTGACCTACTAATTGCTTTGTTTGATCTGAGCCAAGATCATGTTGTCCAAACACATAGAGGCGTAAGTATCGGCCTGTAGCATCGATATAGGGCCACTTTTCACCACTTGCAACCGTGAACACTTCTGGGTTGGCAGCTAGTTTCTTGGCAAACTCAAAACGAGTTGCTGCGATATTTGCAGAGCCAGCATTTGCCCCAAGATCAATGACTATTTCATGGGGAGTAATAACTCCGACTCCAACTTTGTCTGTCACAGTATTTAACGCTTGGGCTGATTCAAGGTGGGCGGGTATTGCGCTGAGCGAGCTTGGTGTTACCTGCAACCACAACAGAGCCGACATAAGGATCGACAGTCCGATAAGAGTTGATGCAAAAACTTTACGTGGCTTTGCAATCGCCATGTTAGTAAGTTGATCAAAGGAAAACTCTAGGAGACCGGTAAAACCAACTGTTGGCGCTGCTGCCAACATTGTTAACAGGATTGGTTGCAAGGTGATGGCCGCCAGAATTGAAATAATCGGCAAAATCAAACAGGCAAGTCCAATGGATCGCACAAATGGAACTGGTACCAGTAGCAATGTTGCCAGCCCTAAGGCGACAGTGATTCCTGAAATTACAGCTGTTCGACCTGCAGTCTTCATAGTTTGGGCAAGTGGATCCTGGCTTTGTCCCAGTTCGCGTCGATAGCGATGGACCATAAGTAATGAGTAATCAATTGCAAGACCTAGACCTATGAGTTCGACGATGTTTGGAACATAGAGAACCATCAGGAATGTGTGGGCGAG
>CAIXVA010000053.1 GCA_903922745.1 uncultured Actinomycetes bacterium | reverse complement strand
TTATGTCTATTGCATTAGGGTTTGAGGCAATGGTTTCAACTAAGTATTCAACTGCGCCTTGTGACTCAGGATTGAAACGGTTCAAATCCTTGTAGTTCTTTCCTTCTTCTCCTGACATCCAAACTTCCCGACCTGAAATAGGTAGAGACTCACCGAAATAGGTATCGACAGTTCTTTGTACTAGTTCACAAATATGCATTGCAATCGCAGATCGTAGGCGAACGTCACCATAAACAGTTGTGATGCCAATCAAATCAACCTCATTTGAACCCAACAGAACCGCTAAAGCCAGTGCATCATCTACATCGGTACCTATGTCGGTATCGAGGATGACTTTGTGCATTAGCCCCAGAGCTCTTTGATTTCGACTACTCGGCCCTCATTAATGCTCTTATGAGCAGCAAGACCGGTAACCACGCTAGTAACGCCATCTTTTAATGTTACTTCGGCAGGGGTTGAGTTAAGGATCGCATCACGGAATTTAGTGTGCTCAATGTAAGAAGCACCGTAATGATGTCCCATGTACTTAACATCAAAATTATGAACAATCTTTTGCTCACTTCCAGGTGTGCGTGCAGCACCTGTCTTCCATCCAGAAAGCTTTCCAATTGAATCGCGGCGAGATGCTCGTACAACTTGTGATGGCAAGAAGGATTCAATCTTTCCTTCATCACCAATAATTGTCAGAATCTCTTTATCAAAAGATCCTTCACCGAACATGCAAAGATCCAACATGCCTCGTGCACCATTTGCATACTCCAAAATAACGTACGCGTTGTCTAACATGTTGGCTTGCTTGCCATCATATTTTTCATCTAGGTGATTAACACTTTGTCCACCAGAGGCAAAGACGCGCACTGGTTGTTCTCCAACAACAATGTCCATCAAGTTGAAGTAGTGACAACACTTTTCAACCAGGGTCCCACCGGTGCGATCGGCAAATCGATTCCAGTTATCAACCTTTGGATAAAAAGGTTCGCGGTGTTCACGGATCGAAACTTGATGAATTTTTCCAGCATCGCCATCTTTGGCACGAGCAATAGCCTCGGCAACAGGTGGCATAAAACGATACTCAAGACCCATCCAGGTCATTGCACTTCGCTTGTCATCCCACGCAAGAATTGATTTCAAATCTTCAATAGTTGTAGCAAGTGGCTTTTCAACAAAAACTGCTAAATCAGATTCGAGCACATCTTTTAATACGGCTGCATGTGTGTCATTAGGGGTAGCAATTATTACCGCGTCGATTAATCCAGATTCCAGCAGTGCTCGGTGATCGCTAAACACCTTTGCGCCAGGGGCCATGGCAAGGGCGGCTTCTTGGGATGGCACGTGTGGATCGCTGATTGCGGTGACGACCGCTCCGCCCATGACCTTGATGTTCTCAATGTGCTCGCGGCCCATGCTGCCCGCGCCGATAATCCCGTATCGAAGCTCTGTTTTCATGGCAACAGGTTAGACCACTACGAGAAATTTGGGCAGGGGGGTAGACGAAACACGCTCAACTGTCCTAGACTCCAGCAAGAGGTCAGACCACTACCCATTTATAGGCGAAGAGAGGCGTGTGTAGACATGGCAATAACTCCACCGCAGTTTCTGCTTCATCA
>CAIXVA010000052.1 GCA_903922745.1 uncultured Actinomycetes bacterium | reverse complement strand
GGCAGCGCCTCGCGGATATTGCGCAGGGGTGGATCGCGCAGTAATCACTGTCGAAAAAGCTTTGGCCCTGTATGGCGCACCTGTCTATGTGCGAAAGCAGATCGTTCACAACGTCCACGTTGTTGCATCCCTTGAAGCAAAGGGCGCGATCTTTGTGGAAGAAACTGATGAAGTTCCAGAGGGCAAGACCGTTGTTTTTTCAGCCCACGGAGTTTCACCACTGGTCCATGAACAAGCAGCAGCTCGCAATCTAAAAACTATTGATGCGACCTGTCCATTGGTAACCAAGGTGCACCACGAGGTTCGACGCTTTGCTACAGAAGATTCTGAAATCTTGCTTATCGGTCACCATGGCCACGAAGAAGTTGAAGGCACCGCCGGTGAAGCACCAGATCGCGTTCGTATTGTTGATGGGTTAGATGGTGCTCGCACAATCCAACCAACACCTGGCAAGAACTTAGTCTGGCTTTCTCAAACCACATTATCTGTTGATGAAACTATGGAAGCAGTTGCAATCCTGAAAGAACGTTTTCCAGAGATTCAGGCACCACCAAGTGATGACATTTGTTATGCAACACAAAATCGCCAAGAAGCAATCAAAGAGATTGCACCACAAGCTGATTTGGTAATTGTTGTTGGCTCTAGAAATTCTAGTAACTCAGTGCGCCTGGTTGAAGTTGCACTGGAATACGGCGCCAAAGCATCACATCTAGTTGATTACGCCGAAGAGATTCAAGATGAGTGGTTTACCGGTGTTGAAACCATTGGTTTAACAAGCGGTGCATCAGTTCCTGAGATTTTGGTCAAGGATGTTTTAGCAACGTTGCACGAACATGGCTTTAAGGATGTTCAAGAAATTACCGCAGCAGAAGAGTCACTTCTATTTGCCTTGCCACCAGAGCTTCGTAAAGATATGAAGGCAGCGGGCCAGGCTTAATCCTGTTCTACAACAGCCTTACGCTTTGATGGCTTGGCTTTGGCTTTTTGATTTAAATACACAAACCAGCCATACGCCGCGGCGATAATTAAAAACGGTGCCTCTGATGCAAGAGCTGCGATGAAATCTATGCCAACACGAGATGGTCTAAAGCCATCGAGGAGCATTGTTATTGCAAGTGCCGAAGCTGCAAATGCCAATGGGGGAGTAACAACTGCAACATAGGTTGTTCCTTTGCGACCAAAGCGAAGTGAGCCATAGAGGGCCGCGCAAATTGCGATTCCAGTAAGGACCCCAACACCGGTGCGAATAGTCATTTCGATAAAGACAAAGAAGCCAATGAAAAGGGTCTGCAGAACAACGATGCCTTCCTTTTTCAGGCCAGGTCCTTGAATCTGAATCTTTTGTAGTGTGCTCATTACTCATCTACCTCTTCTGCATCAATGTAATCATCATTGCCATCTAACTCTGCATTCTTAAGATCTCGAACTGCCCCCGGTGCCTCAGGGTAGGCGATAGCTAACTTATCTTTATCACCCGTTACTCCCAAGTTATGAATTCTACGAGCAGGTGCCAGAACAGTCTTTTCAGCCGTTGGCACCAGATCTTCATAGGCCTTAGAGGTTTGAGAAATTGCCTTGCCGACCGCCACAATCTTTGTGTGAAGCAGAGTAATGTTTTTCAAGAAGGTGCTTGCAACCTTTTGAATCTCATCAGCATTTTCAGCTAACTTATTGCGAGTAAAGATGTAACCGATTGTGCGAAGCAAAGCCATCATGGATGTTGGAGTTGCAACGGTAACGCCGACTTTAAAGGCCTTTTCAAGAAACATGGGATCAAGGCGAAGTGCTTCGGAGAGCAAAGTTTCAAAGGGAACAAAGAGAACAACAAAATCTGGTGAGCCCTGTGATTTGTGATAGCCACGCTTTGCGAGCGCTTCAACGTGCTTGAGTAAATCCTTTGTATGTTGCTGCAAATACTGATCACGCTCTGCTTGATCATCTGTGCCGAATGCTTCTAGGAAGCGTTCAAAAGGAAATTTAGAATCAATAAATAATTGGGAGCCGCCAGGCATATTGACTGTGACATCTGGAATACCTGAAGAGTCAGCATCTGTTGTTGAGCGTTGTGCGGTGTATTCATGTCCCTCGCGAAGGCCCGCACCTTGTAGCAATAGTTCTAACTGCGCTTCACCAAACTTTCCGCGAGTTTGTGAATTAGAAAGCGCGCCGGCAATTTTCTTAGTTTCATCAAAGATAGATTCAGAGGCACGGCGCATTTCTAGAATCGTTGTGTTCAACTTTGCTTCAGCCTCAGTACGGATTCGGTTTGCCTCGTTTGATTGTGTTGTCAGCTTTGAAACAGAGTCCTTAACCGCCAATAGTTCAGCGTTGAGTGTGATGGCTGTTTCTGTCTTTTTGCGTTCTGCATCTAACTGAACTTTGTAATCATCGAGCAGGGCTTGGTTGCCGGCCGAATCCTTGGATTTAAGGGAAGAAAAGAGGAATCCGATCGCAGCTCCTGCGATCAGTCCTATTAATAAGGTCACTACGTATGCGGGCATGGGCCTATCGTGGCAGGGAGCACTGACAATCCCGCGTAGGCTAACCCCAGTGAGCCTCTCAATCGGAATCGTCGGACTGCCAAACGTGGGAAAGTCGACCCTGTTTAATGCCCTGACCAAGAACAATGTATTGGCCGCTAACTACCCCTTTGCCACCATCGAGCCCAACGTGGGAATGGTGGGAGTGCCAGATGATCGCCTAGCCAAGCTAGCCACAGTCTTTGGTTCAGAAAAACTACTGCCAGCAGTTGTCTCATTCGTAGATATCGCAGGAATTGTTAAAGGTGCATCAGAAGGTGCCGGCCTTGGAAACAAGTTTCTTACAAACATTCGGGACACCGATGCAATCTGTCAGGTAATCCGCGTATTTAGCGATGGCGATGTTGTCCACGTTGATGGTCGCATTGATCCAGCATCTGACATGGAAACGATTAACACTGAATTAGCG
>CAIXVA010000051.1 GCA_903922745.1 uncultured Actinomycetes bacterium | reverse complement strand
CGCTGACCCAGCATCAACTGCTGTAACTCCGTCAGGCAACTAACCTCACGATGCAAGGTTCACAACTTCAACGCTTAGTTGAAGTCATGAATACTTTGCGTTCACCGGGTGGTTGCCCGTGGGATGCCGAGCAAACTCACGAGTCTCTACTCAAATATTTACTAGAAGAGTCCTACGAATTTGTAGATGCTGTGCAAGTGGATAGCCGCATTGATATGCGCGAAGAATTAGGCGATGTTTTATTGCAGGTTTATTTCCATGCACGCATGGCTGAAGAACATCCGACAGACCCATTTTCAATAGAAGATGTTGCACAAGGAATTGCTGACAAGTTAATTCGCAGACATCCACATGTGTTTGCAGGAGTCGAAGTGCGCGATTCGCAAGAAGTCCTTGAAAATTGGGAAGAAATTAAGAAGAAAGAAAAGGGCCGTACATCACCGCTAGATGGTGTTGCGATGTCTCAACCAGCATTGCCATTAGTTGAAAAACTTTTGTATCGCGCAGAAAAATACAATGTTGAAGTAAACACTCCGGACACAGTTTCAATCGATGGTATTGCCGATGAAGGCGCTGTCGGCCAAGCTCTGCTCGCAGTAATTGCTTGGGCCAATGCCAACGGGATTGATGCCGAAGCGGCCCTGCGCAAGGAGGCCATGCGGATTGCCCAACAGATTGGCCCCGCGTAACTCACGGTAGGATTGTCTCAGTTAATAAGGTGCCATTTCAGCGTTGAGGTCGGTCACAGTTTAGAACCCAAGGCTCTAATAGATTTGAGGAGAAACGCAATGGCAATCATCGAAGCGCTAGCAGCACGTGAAGTTTTGGACTCCCGTGGAAATCCAACGGTTGAAGTTGAAATTGAATTAGAAGATGGAACACAGGCACGCGCTGCCGTTCCAAGTGGTGCATCAACAGGTGCATTTGAAGCTGCAGAACTTCGAGATGGTGGCAAGCGTTACCTTGGAAAAGGTGTTGAAAAAGCAGTTGCTTTTGTTAATAATGAAATTGCACAAACGATTATTGGTTTTGATTCACAGGATCAGCGTCTTATCGATGCAGCAATGATCGAACTAGATGGAACTAAGAACAAATCACGTATGGGTGCAAATGCAATTCTTGGCGCCTCATTGGCAGTAGCTAAAGCATCTGCTGAATCTGCAGATCTTTCATTGTTCCGCTACTTAGGTGGACCAAATGCACATGTGCTTCCAGTTCCAATGATGAACATTCTTAATGGTGGAGCACACGCAGATACAAACGTGGATATTCAAGAGTTCATGATCGCTCCTATTGGTGCACCAACATTCCGCGAATCAGTTCGCTGGGGAGCCGAGATTTATCACGCACTTAAAGCTGTTCTAAAAAAGCGCGGGCTTGCAACATCAGTTGGCGATGAAGGTGGCTTTGCACCAAACCTAGATAGCAACCGCGCAGCACTTGATTTGATCCTAGAAGCTATTGAGGCTGCTGGATTTAAGCCAGGCACTGAAATTGGACTTGCAATGGATGTTGCTGCAACCGAGTTCCACGAGAACGGTAAGTACAAGTTTGAAGGCTCACTTAAGACATCTGATGAAATGATTGCGTATTACACATCTCTAGTAGATGCATACCCAATCGTTTCTATCGAAGATCCTCTCAATGAAGAAGACTGGGCTGGTTGGACACAAATGACTAAGGTCCTTGGTTCACGCATCCAAATCGTTGGAGATGACTTATTTGTTACTAACCCTGAGCGTCTTGCAAAGGGAATTGCTGGAAACACTGCTAATGCACTTTTGGTTAAGGTAAATCAGATTGGAACTCTTACAGAGACAATCGATGCTGTAGAAATGGCACACCGTGCTGATTACCGCAGCATGATGAGTCACCGTTCAGGTGAAACAGAAGACACAACTATTGCCGACTTAGCTGTTGCACTTAACTGTGGGCAGATCAAGACAGGTGCACCTGCACGTACAGAGCGCGTTGCTAAGTACAACCAACTTCTTCGCATTGAAGAAGAACTAGCTGAGGGTGGACGTTACGCAGGTCGTGACGCATTTCCACGTTTCAAGGCGTAAGAATTAGCAATGGCACGTCGACAACTCAGATTTCGTCGTCGACGGACCTCTAATCGTGTTTTAGCTCTGTCGGGAATCCTTTTCATACTTGCATTAACTATCGCTCCACCAGTCAAGCATTACTTCACGCAACGAGCACAGATCAGCGCGCTGAAGTCCCAGCTTTCTGCAGACAACTCTGCTTTGCAGAAAGCTCGACAAGAGTTATTGCTGTGGCAGGATCCTGAATACATCAAGACACAAGCACGAGAACGTCTGCACTTTGTTTTGCCAGGAGAACGCCAATACATAGTTACTGATGCTTCAACTGCTGATACAAGTAATGGCTCCACAAAAATTGCTAGCGCACTTACCGACGGACAACCTTGGTATGCACGGTTGATTGCATCTATTAGCGAAACAGGAAATTAATGCGCGAGGTAACACAAGCAGACCTTGAGTGTATTGAGACCCAGCTAGGCCGCACACCCCGCGATGTTCATGCAATTGCATATCGCTGTCCCTGCGGAAAGCCAGCGGTAGTTGAAACTCCACCTCGACTTGAAGATGGCACACCTTTCCCCACCTTTTACTACGCAACCTGCCCACGATTAACAGCGGTTATTTCAACCCTAGAAACAACTGGATTAATGGGCGAAATGAATGAGCGACTTGAAACTGATGCTGAATTAGCCGGTGCGTATCACGCTGCTCATGATGACTACATCGCATCACGTTCAGCACTTGGCATTGATGTGCCAGAGGTAGAGGATGTTTCGGCTGGTGGAATGCCTAATCGTGTTAAATGTCTGCATTCATTAGTTGCACATTCACTTGCGGCAGGGCCGGATGTAAACCCCCTAGGCGATGAAGCGTTGGCACAACTGCCTGAATGGTGGAAGAACAACCCATGCGAGTAGCAGCCATTGATTGCGGAACAAATTCAATTCGTCTGTTAATTGCAGATATTGAAGGTACCAACTTTCGCGAGGTCATACGCGATATGGAAATTGTGCGATTAGGGCAAGGCGTTGACCAAACAGGACAATTTCACCCAGATGCAATTGCGCGCACATTAACCGCGGTTGATAAGTTTGCCGCAGAAATTGCAAAACGTGGGGTTGAAAAGATTAGGTTTTGTGCAACAAGTGCAACCCGCGATGCTACTAACCGACACTTATTTGTTGATGGAGTTCGCGAACGCCTAGGAATCGAAGTTGAAGTAATTAGTGGAAACGAAGAAGCTGCATTGTCATTTGCTGGTGCGATCCAGGATTTAGATCCGCACGAAGGGCCATTCCTAGTCGTTGATATTGGCGGGGGATCTACTGAGTTCGTATTTGGCACAACAACTGTCGAAGCAGCGCGAAGTGTGAACATTGGTTGTGTTCGTATGTCTGAGCGCCATTTTGCCAATGACCCTGCAACACCTGCACAAATTGAAGCAGCCAGAACAGATATACAAGTAGCAATTGCACAAGCAGCTGCTGAGGTACCTATTACACAAGCGAAAACTCTTGTCGCCGTTGCTGGAACTGCAACAACGGTTGCTGCAGCTGCGCTAGATCTGACTGAATACGATCGTTACTCAATCCACTTGGTTCGAATTTCTGCAACCCAAGTACATGATGCTTCTGCAATGTTTTTGAGCAAGAACCGTGAAGAGCGGTTATCACTTGGTTATATGCATCCAGGTCGAGTTGACGTCATTGCAGCCGGCGCACTGGTTCTTTCAGAGATTATGAAAGCTACAGGTGCCACAGAGTTTGTTGCATCTGAATCAGATATTTTAGATGGAATGGCGAGATCGCTTGTCCAAGGCTAAATCTTTACCGCTGTTGGATAAAGAAATAATTGGATGCCACAAATGCCCTCGCCTTGTGCAATGGCGTGAAGAAGTTGCTGTTGTTAAACGAAAGTCCTATGAAGATCAAAAATACTGGGGAAAGCCAATACCTGGATTTGGATCTGAAAAACCAAAGTTACTTATTGTTGGGTTAGCACCAGGTGCGCATGGCGCAAACAGAACAGGTCGAATCTTTACCGGAGATTCGTCGGGGGATTGGTTATATGGTGCTTTGCATAAAATTGGAATCGCAAAGATTGCCACTAGTACTGCATTAAATGATGGCCAGAAGTTAAAAGACACCAGAATCATTTGTGCAGTTAGATGCGCACCACCTGGCAATAAACCGCTTAATGAAGAGCGCGATATGTGTGCCCCATTTTTTCTGCGCGATCTTGAACTTTCTATTACAACGACAAAAGCGATTATCGGCCTTGGATCTTTTGCATGGGATGCAATCTTTAAGACTCTGCAGCACATGGGTCATCCAATAAAGAAAGTTAAGTTCGCCCATGGTGCATCTCTCAAATACAGCCATGAAGGGCGTGAATATTTGTTATTGGCCAGTTACCACCCAAGCCAACAGAACACTTTTACCGGAAAGCTGACCCGACCAATGTTGGAATCTGTACTCAAAAAGGGCGGTAGATTTGCCTCCGTTGTTCAGTAAGTAGCAAGGCCCCGATAGCCCAATGGCAGAGGCAGAGGACTTAAAATCCTCCCAGTGTGGGTTCGACCCCCACTCGGGGCACTTCTAGATCAAAGTTAAGTGTCAGAGTAGTTTCGATGTTTGATGCATTTCGCTTCAAACCCCAATTATTTTTAGTGGATGTCTCAAAGGTATTGCTACCCAAACCCTTGATTATTTTGG
>CAIXVA010000050.1 GCA_903922745.1 uncultured Actinomycetes bacterium | reverse complement strand
TCGTTAATGATTTCTATCTGTCGCAGGTACCAACGATCAATTTTTGTAGCCTCATAAACCTGTTCGATGTCGGCACCCGCCCACATCGCTTTTTGCACTTGCTGCAATCTATATTCCGTTGGAACCTTCATTGACTGCAATAGAGATGACAACTCAGTAGCCGATATTTGCGGCCATGAGAAAATCGCTTCCTTTCGTTCTAAAGACCTAAGCGCTTTCATGAGCGCCTCAGAGAAGGATCTACCGATCGCCATCGCTTCGCCAACGCTCTTCATCGTTGTGGTTAGGCGCGGATCTGCATCTGCGAACTTCTCGAAAGCAAAACGTGGAACCTTTACAACCACGTAATCGAGGGTTGGTTCAAATGAAGCTGGAGTGACCTTGGTAATGTCATTTTGAATTTCATCCAGTGTGTAACCGATAGCTAATTTTGTCGCAATTTTCGCGATTGGAAACCCAGTCGCTTTGGAGGCAAGCGCACTTGAGCGTGAAACTCGCGGGTTCATTTCGATAACAATTATTCGACCATTGTCCGGATTTACTGCGAATTGAATATTACATCCGCCGGTATCGACTCCAACTTCGCGGATGATGTCCATCGAAAGATCGCGCAACTTTTGATATTCAACATCTGTCAGAGTCATAGCTGGAGCAACCGTTATTGAATCACCCGTATGGACACCCATAGGATCAAGGTTTTCAATTGAACAAACGATCACGACGTTATCTTTCCGATCCCGCATAACCTCTAGTTCGTATTCTTTCCAGCCAATTATTGACTCCTCAAGCAAAACTTCAGAAGTCGGACTATGGCGCAAGCCAGCTCCAGCAATTTGTCGAAGCTCGGCTTCATTGAAAGCGATTCCAGAACCCAAACCACCCATTGTGAAAGATGGACGAACAACGACTGGGTAATTCAGAACTAGCACGGCTTCCATGATCTCCTCCATGGTGTGGCAGATCTTGGACTTAGCTGATTCGCCACCAACTTTTTCCACGATTGCGCGGAATAACTCGCGATTCTCGCCACGGTTAATTGCATCCACATCGGCACCGATTAGTCGTACCCCATACTTCTTCAAAGTACCGCGCTCATACAAACCAATTGCAGCGTTAAGAGCTGTTTGTCCACCTAAAGTAGCAAGAACTGCGTCAGGTTTTTCGTGAGCAATAATTCGTTCAATAATTTCCGGAGTAATCGGCTCAATGTACGTTGCATCGGCGAACTCAGGATCCGTCATGATTGTTGCCGGATTTGAATTCACCAAAATAACGCGAATGCCTTCGGCGCGTAACACTCTGCATGCCTGCGTTCCAGAATAATCAAACTCGCACGCTTGGCCAATCACAATTGGCCCACTACCGATTACTAAAACACTTTTGATCGTCGTATCAAGACCCATTAGGCATGTACCTTCTTTGACATGAGATCAACAAATCGGTCAAATAGATATGCAGCATCGTGCGGACCGGCCGCAGCTTCAGGGTGATACTGAACTGAAAATGCGGGTCTATCAAGAAGTTGTAAGCCTTCGACAACGCCATCATTCAGACACACGTGCGTTACTTCACCTCGTCCATACACCGTTGCAAACTCAGTATCTGTTGGAGCTTTGACTGCAAATCCGTGGTTATGCGCAGTAATTTCAACTTTGCCAGTGTTTTTATCCATTACGGGTTGATTAATTCCACGGTGACCAAATTGCAGCTTATATGTTTCAAAACCCAAGGCACGACCAAGAATCTGGTGGCCGAAACAAATTCCGAAAAGAGGAACCTCGGCTAGTAACAATTCACGCACCACATCAATCACATCGGTCATAGTTGAAGGATCACCAGGTCCGTTTGATAAAAAGACTCCATCCGGCTTTATTGCCATTATTTCTTTCGCAGATGAATCAAATGGCATGACATGTACTTCAACACCTCGTTCGGCCAAAGCTCGAGGTGTGGCACCTTTAATACCAAGATCAAGGGCGGCAACCGTAAACTTTTTCTTTCCAACCGCTGGGATAACAACTGTCGTAGGGGTTGAAACGTCACGCACTAAATACGCACCTGTCATCGCCTCTGCCTTACGAACTTCAACCACCATTTCTTCGCGCGAAAGTTCTAAACCAGAAAAAATACCCACCCGCATAGATCCACGGTCACGTAGATGCCTAGTGATGGCCCGCGTATCCACACCTTGAATTCCGACAATTCCTTGAGCAATTAGCTCAGATTCCAAATCATTCTGTGCACGCCAATTAGATGTAACAGAGGATGGATTACGTACAACAAATCCTGCAACCCAGATGCTTGCCGATTCGTTATCAGCATCATTTACTCCTGTATTTCCAATATGTGGGGCTGTCATGATCACGACTTGTTTGTGATACGACGGGTCTGTCAAAGTTTCTTGATACCCAGTCATGCCAGTTTGAAAAACCGCCTCACCAAAGGTCTTTCCCGTTGCAGCCCACGAAGTCCCTTCAAAAATTCGACCGTCATCAAGGACAAGAAATGCACTTGACATTACTTGCCTCCATTCGACGAAACGGTTCCATTACTAAAGATCGCTTTACCTTTAAAGAAGGTATGTGTAATTACACCAGGCAATTCGTGACCATGGTATGGAGTATTAGATGACTTTGATAGAACTAAATCGCGGTCTACAGTCCATTTTTGGCTTGGATTAATCACAACAAGATTTGCGACAGAGCCCACAATAAGTGGCTGCCCGTGGTTTTCGTAACCACCAATTCGCGCTGGCGCAATTGACATACGCTCGGCGACCTGAATCCAGTTCAGTAATCCGGTGTCGACCATCGTCTTTTGAACGATCGAAAGCGCCGTTTCCAACCCCAACATTCCAAAAGCTGCCTCTTGCCATTCGCATTCTTTTGATTCTGTTGGGTGCGGAGCATGATCTGTTGCAACAATATCAATTGTTCCATCCGCCAAAGCTTCACGAAGTGCATGCACATCAGCTTCGGTGCGCAATGGTGGATTTACTTTATAAACCGGATCGTAAGAACTTGCTAGATCATCGGTTAGTAGAAGGTGATGAGGCGTTACCTCTGCAGTCACATCGATTCCTCGCGCCTTTGCCCAACGAATGATCTCAACGCCACCTGCAGTTGTGAGGTGACAAATATGAAGTCGAGATTTCACATGGTCGGCTAGCAAAACATCACGAGCGATAATTGCTTCTTCTGCCACCGCTGGCCAACCTTTTAGACCTAGACGTGCTGAGATTTCACCTTCATTCATTTGAGAACCCATTGTCATTCGAGGATCCTGCGCGTGCTGTGCGATTACTCCCCCAAACTTCTTAATGTATTCGAGGGCTCTTCGCATTACTAAAGGATCTGAAACACAATTTCCATCATCACTGAAAACCCGTACACGGGCAACAGAATCTGCCATTGCACCGATTTCAGATAACGCTTCGCCTCTCAAGCCCTGCGTAACTGCCCCGATCGGGAAGACATCTAACAAACCTGCCTCTTGACCCAATCTATATACCTGCTCAACAACTCCAGCTGTATCGGCAACCGGCGATGTATTTGCCATTGCAGAAACTGCTGTAAAGCCACCTTTAACGCCAGCGCTACTTCCACTTAAAACAGTTTCTGCGTCTTCTCGGCCTGGTTCACGCAGATGGGTATGAAGATCAACAAGTCCAGGTAGTACAACGCAGTCCTTTGCATCAATTACAGTTAAAGCATCACCTTTAAACCCCGAGCCAACTGAGGCTATAAGCCCGTTAGCGATAGAAATGTCCGCCTTTGTTCCATCAGGCAGCGATGCACCTTTAATCAAATAATCTGCTGTAGTCATCTAGTTGCTCCCAACTTCTAAAGCTCCACCAGCGAGCAGAACATACAAAATTGCCATTCGAACACTCACTCCGTTTGTAACCTGTTCTGTAATTACCGAGCGTGCACTATCTGCTACTTCGGCAGAGATTTCTAATCCACGGTTCATTGGTCCTGGGTGCATCACTATTGCCCCGGATTTCATTGATGCCATACGTTCTCCATTTAAACCGAAGTATCGTGAATACTCTCGGGCATTAGGGAAAAATAGATCAGACATTCTTTCCTGTTGCACGCGCAGCATCATCACCACATCTACATGTGGAATAACCGCATCGAAGTCATAAGAAACAGTAACTGGCCAATTCTGAATTCCCACCGGTAGCAATGTGGGCGGTGCAACCAATGTCACCTTCGCTCCTAACATCGAAAGTAACAAGACATTCGAGCGAGCAACCCGCGAATGCAAGATGTCTCCCACGATCGCAATACTCAGCCCTGCTAAATCGCTTCCGCCCATTCCTAAATGCTTACGAATAGTAAATGCATCTAATAACGCCTGGCTTGGATGCTCATGCGTTCCATCACCAGCATTAACAACACTGCCAGACATCCATTCGGAGTCAGCTAATCTTTGCGCAGCTCCTGATGCGGGATGTCGTATTACTACCGCATCGGCGCCCATGGCCTGAAGAGTCATAGCAGTGTCTTTCAGCGATTCACCCTTGCTCAGACTGGAACCCTTCGCGGAAAAATTAATCACATCTGCAGATAGTCGTTTGGCTGCCGCCTCGAAAGAAATACGAGTCCGAGTTGAATCTTCGGCAAACAAGTTAACTATCGTCCGACCGCGCAACGTTGGGAGTTTCTTCACCGCGCCATCACTTACACGCGCTAACTCAGTAGCGGTATCTAGAATCGAGATAGCTTCAGACTTATTGAGGTCTGCAATTGATAGCAGGTGCTTCATTACTCTGCCTCCTCTTCAATTGTTACTTCATCTCGTCCATCGATCTCACTAAGAAAAACTTTGACGGATTGATTCTTTGAAGTAGGCAAATTCTTACCAATGAAATCAGCCTTAATCGGAAGTTCGCGGTGACCGCGATCAACTAACGCTGCTAGTTGCACGGTACGTGGACGACCAATTTCACCGAGCGCATCAAGTGCAGCTCTGATTGTCCGTCCCGAAAATAAAACGTCATCGACTAGAATCACATCCTTGCCTTCGATCCCCGATGTGGGAATCTTGGTCGGCATGATTGCTCTCGGTGGACGCATTCGCAGATCATCTCTAAATAAGGTGATGTCCAAAGTGCCCGTTGGTACTTCGGTACCTTCTATCGAGGCAATAATCGAGCTGATGCGTGTAGCAATGTGAGCACCTCTAGTGGGAATGCCCAATAAAACAATGTTTGTTGAACCTTGATTCTTCTCAAGGATCTCGTGGGAAATACGGGTCAACGCACGTGTAATGTCTTGTGCGGACAGGGCTACGCTCATGTAAATCTCCTTTCCCACCTCTCAGGATGGGTCGTTAAAGGATGCAGGGCAGATACTAGCACCGACAAGCAGTACCTGTGGATATCGCAATCTTCAGGTGTCGTACAACCAATATCGTCGGAGACATGGAAACCATTCACGCTCAGACACAAATAGAAACCCTCACCATACGGCTGCGCCTTCTTAGGGAATCACGCCACCTGACTCTGAGCCAGGTCGCAAGACTTTCTAAGGGTCAAATTTCCGCAATCGCACTTGGCTCTTATGAACGAGGAGACCGATCAGTCAGTGCCAATAAATTGATCCTGATCGCAAACTTATATCAGGTGCCAATTTCTGAGCTTTTCGAACCTCCGCAAAACTTTATGCCAGAAGAAAGAATCAGTATTGATGTACGCAAGATTCTCACAACTTCTGACCCTGTGGCTCAAAAAATTACCGAAGTTCTTAGAAATATTGCGCGCATGCGTGGAGATTGGAACGGTGAGGTAATTTCACTTCGCGCCCAGGACATCAATAACTTTCACATATTTACTGGCTTAACAACCGATGAAATCAAAGTGGTTATTGCAGACTACAAATTTCCTAGATCGAAGTAGTGTCTTTGATACTCGCGATACGCCCAAGTACACCGTGAATGTATTTTGAGGAATCATCACTTGAAAGTTCTTTCGCCAAATCCAATGCCTCATCAATTGCAACGCTAGTAGGCACCGCGGTTGACCATAGAATTTCGTAAATACCAAGGCGCAAGATGTTTCGATCAACGGCTGGCAAGCGATCCATATCCCAACCCTGTGCATAGGTTGTAATTAATTCATCAATCTTGCGACGATTATCTGAAACGCCATTCACCAATTCCCGAGTGTATTCACGAATTGGACGTGCATCAGGTCCATCTGCCGGGACATCGCGTTCTAGCAAAGTTGCTACTAAATCAGTTCCCCGAATATCTGTTTCGTAGAGCAAATCCAAAGCTTGCTTACGAGCCTTACTTCGAGCAGACACTAGTTAGCGCGACCTTGGTATGACCCATCGCGTGTGTCAACCAAAACAACTTCATCTTGCTTGATGAACAGTGGAACTTGAATTTCGATGCCAGTTTCAACGGTAGCTGGCTTGGTTCCACCAGAAGAGCGATCTCCTTGGATTCCTGGCTCTGTGTATGTGATTTTAAGCGGAACCGATGCTGCAAGTTCAATGTACAAAGGATTGCCTTCATTGACAGCAACAATCGCTTCAGTGTTCTCCAACATGTAATTAGCGGCATCGCCAACAGTTGCAGCGCTAATTGTCATCTGGTCGTACGTCTTTGTATCCATGAACACGAAATCATCGCCCTCTTTGTACAGGTACTGCATTTCGCGCTTTTCGAGGATAGCAATATCAATCTTGACTCCAGCGTTGTAGGTGCGATCAACGACCTTGCCGCTTAGAACAGATTTGAGCTTGGTGCGAACGAATGCTGGACCTTTACCTGGCTTTACATGTTGGAATTCAACAACTGTCCACAGTTGACCTTCGATATCAAGTGTCATTCCATTTTTTAAATCATTTGTTGATGCCACAGCTAATCCACCCGCTCTTTATCTATTTGGTTAATTTAAAAAGTAATTGAAGGGATAAGGATACCCGCTCCAAAGGGGTGCTTTGTTACTTGGTTACGAGATTTTGCATTGCAATGATGGCCAAAACATAGGAATTTGGGCCAAAACCACCGATAGTTCCATTGGCTACCCCTGAAATTACCGATGTATGTCGAAATTCTTCGCGTGATAAAGGATTCGACAGATGCACTTCAATTAAAGGTGACTTCACTAACTCGGCGGCATCGCGTATCGCATACGAGTAATGAGTAAATGCGGCCGGATTAATTATTACTGGTGTGTTCATATCTGCGGCTTCGTGCAACCACCCAATGATCGTTGCCTCATCATCGCTCTGTCGTACGTCAGCCTCGAAGCCATGCTTACCCGCCGCGATTTCAATCATAGATTTCAATTCTGCGTAGTTGAGATCCCCATAAATTGATGAGTCACGAATATCTAATCGCGACAGGTTGGGTCCATTTACGACAAGAAGTTTCATGAACTAATTCTCTCATAAGCAGCATCTAGTTCGGCGGAGGTTAAATCTTCAAGTCGAACTGTTTTTCCAATTCCATTCAAGGCAACGAAGCGAACGGTATTGCCGCGCGCTTTCTTATCTAACGCCAATAATGGTAGAAGTTTCGGCCACGCTTGTCGTTCAAAAGTGATTGGTAATCCATAGGAAGACAAGATCGATCTGTGCAGATCAAGTTCGGTACTTGAAATGAGACCACGAGCTGCAGCTAATTCGGCTGCGTAAACCAAGCCAATTGCCACCGCTTCGCCATGACGTAATTGATACTTTGCGTGGATTTCGATTGCGTGACCAAGAGTGTGACCGTAGTTCAGTACCTCGCGGGCAAGGTTCTCTTTAAAATCTGAGGCAACAACCTGTGCCTTGACACTTACTGCTCGCTGAATTAGTTCAGTAATTACATCGGGACTATTTCGCAGCGAATCAACGGAATGCGATGCCGCCACATCAAGAATCTTGGGATCAGAAATAAATCCACACTTTATGACTTCGGCCATCCCTGCAGCGAAATCTCGGTCTGATAACGATTGTAAGAAACTCGTGTCAATTACAACCCCGACTGGTGAATGGAATGCTCCAATTAAGTTCTTTCCATAATCAGAATTAATCCCTGTCTTGCCACCTACTGAAGCGTCGACCATCCCCGCCAATGAAGTAGGAACTGCGACCCAATCGATTCCTCGCAACCAACTGGCAGCAGCAAAACCGGCTAAGTCAGTGATGGCTCCCCCACCAATACCAACAATCAAATCTGAACGCGTAAAGCCCGCTGCTCCAAGCCAATTCCACAGTTTAGTAAGAGTGGCGATGGTCTTGCCATCCTCCCCATCCGGAACTGTAAAAACGTGAAGCTCCGAATCAGAATCTCTAAGTTCAGATAAATCGGGTGAATAACCCTCTGACACAATTACAGCTACACGAGTTCTGTCTGCAAAACTTCTTTGAAGTTCGAGCGTCCAAGAGTTTGTTAATGTAACTGGATAAGTACGCTCAGCCTTTACCAAAATTACCGTCATGACAAAGTCGATTCAATAATTGCAATGATCTCGTCGACTTCCATGTCATCAACTTTAATAGATTGTGTCGCTAGTTTCTCGTAAATCGGCCTTCTTTGATCGCTTAGCGCTTGCCATTGTGCGCGTGGATTACCGAGAAGCAATGGACGATCGCGATTAAAACCAACACGCGGAGCCGCTGTAGCCAAGGAAACATCCAAGAAAACGATTATTGAATCAGATGAAAGCAAAGATGTTTGTGCACCTTCGGAAATCGGGGCTCCCCCGCCGAGACTTATGACTGCCGAAGTTTCTTGTAATACCTCTTGTAAAGTTTCAAATTCAACCGCCCGGAAATACTCTTCACCGTTATCTACAAAAAGATCTGTAATCTTCTTGGACTCTTTCAATTCAATCAATGCATCTGTGTCAACAAATGGCCACTGCAGATGTGCCGCTAGAGCCACGCCAACTGTGCTTTTACCGCTTCCTGGTGCACCAATTAAAACAATGCGTGTCATGGCGTCGGCTGTTACTTGAAGTTCAAATTGGCTATGTAGGACTCAAAATTGCGACGAGTTTCAGTCACTGAATCTCCGCCGAATTTTTCGAGAACAACTTCAGCTAAAACAAGCGCAACCATTGCCTCAGCAACAACTCCTGCTGCCGGAACCGCACACACATCTGATCTTTGATTAATCGCCTTTGCCGGTTCACCTGTTGCAACATCGATCGTATCTAGCGCCTTTGGGACTGTCGAAATGGGTTTCATCGCTGCTCGTACCCGAAGAATTTCACCATTCGACATTCCGCCCTCTGTTCCGCCTGCGCGATCAGTTCGACGAACAATCTTTCCAGTTGAATCTTTTTCAATTTCATCATGAGCTACAGAGCCACGGCGAGTTGCTGTTCGGAAACCATCTCCAATTTCAACACCCTTAATAGCCTGAATTCCCATGACAGCTCCGGCTAGCTTTGCATCAAGGCGTCGATCCCAATGAACATGAGAACCAAGTCCAGGAGGCATGTTGAAAGCTAAAACTTCCACGACCCCGCCCAATGTATCGCCGTCACGATGGGCGTTTTCAATTTCGGTAATCATCTTCGCACTCGTGTCTTTATCTGCGCATCGCACTGGATCAGCGTCAATAGCTGTCATATCACCAGCAAAGGGCAAAGGCGCATCATCAGCGACACGCACAGAACCAATCGAAAGAACGTGACTAAGGATTGTTATTCCAACGGTTTGTTGTAAAAAGTTTCGCGCAACTGCGCCCAATGCGACACGGGCCGCAGTTTCACGGGCACTAGCGCGTTCCAAAATCGCTCTAGCATCATCCAAATCATATTTTTGCATTCCCACTAAATCAGCATGACCAGGACGCGGACGTGTTAATGGAGCATTTCGGCCTAGATCCTTAATCTCTTCCTCTGGAACAGGATCGGCCGACATCACTTTTTCCCATTTTGGCCATTCAGAGTTGCCAACTTGAATTGCTATTGGTCCACCTTGAGTAAGTCCAAGACGAACTCCCCCAAGAATAGTTACCTTGTCAGCCTCAAAGTTTTGACGCGCTCCGCGACCGACACCCAAGCGCCGACGTTGTAAATGAAAATCTATGTCAGCAGTTGTGATTGAAACAGAGGCAGGGATTCCCTCAACAATGGCACTTAACGCCTGTCCATGAGACTCACCTGCTGTTAACCAACGCATGTGAGTATTGTTGCAGATAGCCGCGCTATCTCGTTGCCAAATATGTTGCAAGCCCTATGAAAATGCTCGGAGCCAAGGGGATTTTCGCTGGGATCTTCCGATGTACTCCGATTAGTACCACTATGTGAACCGCCGCGAACAGAAGAATGACTCCAATGAATTCGATAGCAGGATAGGTGTGCGTCATCAGAATCAAAGCTAACAATTTGATATCACCCATTCCGGTCCCAAGAAGTGCAAGGCACATTACTACTGCTACAGAAATTAAAGCCTCCTGAAATTGACCGAATCCAAATAGAGAAAAATGCAAAACTGCTAAATTGAAAAGAATTTTGGTGTAAATATTGGGAATCACCAAGGCGTTCAAATCTGCAACACAAATAGGTATCGCGAGCAGTAGAAGGGCAATATTCACTTCATGAAGTTACAACCCACAAGGCAAGAAAAAGGTACCTGTGGATTAAGAAAGGACCCTTTCGCCTGCTGCGCGAAGCATCTTTGACAGCAAATCTCGATCAATTGTGCGTGAAGCAAAGATTTCAACCTGTGAGATTGCTTGATGAATCAGAAGATCCAAGCCATCAATTGCAAAGCCACCTGATTGTCGCCAATGTGCCAATAACTGTGTTGGCCAAGGATTGTAAAGTACTTCGAAAAATGTCGTGTCGACTGACCCGATTTGCTCCACAAATCGTGCACCTGTCTCCCCTGGAGTTGTATTTATTACTAAATCAAATGCGTTGAAGTTGATATCTGTGCCCCAGGAAATAAAATCCAATTCTACATGTGGTGCCGCATCTCTTATCGCTTGTACTCGATCGGGGTTTCGATTGACGACAGTTACCGTGTCACTTACTCCTTTACAAGCTGCGACCACTGCGCGAGCTGTTGCGCCAGCGCCCAATATCAAAACATTACCTTTGGCATCTCGATTATTGAATTTGAGCGCATACGTAAAACCTTCTACATCCGTGCTAGTTAAACTCCATGACCCATCTATCTTATGCAAGGTGTTACCACTTTGGATTTGACGAGACACATCTGACACTAAATTCGCAATCGTTAAAGCCTCTTCTTTT
>CAIXVA010000049.1 GCA_903922745.1 uncultured Actinomycetes bacterium | reverse complement strand
GGCTTGGGTTTGCTCGACAGCGTATATGGCTCAGTGATGCACGCCATTATTGTGGTCCTTCCAAGTGAAACCGCATTAGATTTTCAGCATTTCCGCGACCTTCCAGGGGTTGGAATATTGATTGTAATTGCAGTCATTATGTTCACCGGATTGCTGGCGATTAGTTTTGCTGGTCAATGGTGGTTAAAGATTTGGGATAAGTTTGTTAATCGTATTCCGATTGTGCGTTCAATTTACTCCAGTGTTCAGCAGGTTTCATCCACTTTATTTTCTGGAAGTGGCCAAGCTTTTAGTAAGGCCTTGTTAATCCGCTATCCCCACGCCGATTCTTGGGTGATCGCTTTTCAAACAGGCGTTCCTGCAAGAGAAGTGACTGCTAAATTGGGTGAGGATTATGTCAACGTATTCTTGCCTACTACTCCAAATCCTACCTCCGGTTTTTTTATGATTGTGCCGCGTGCACAAACGATCGAGCTGGAGATGAGCGTAGAGGAAGCTTTGAAACATATCGTTTCAATGGGCTCTGTGCCTCCCAATAGTTCTAGTGGATTGGCTGCATCCCAGTCACCACGCCATCTTTGATTTATAGGAAATTGTTATGTCGATGCGAAGCCATACCTGTGGACAGGTAACCGATTCACTGATTGGTAAAGAAGTGACCCTTGCTGGATGGGTAAATCGCCGTCGTGACCACGGAGGCGTTATCTTTATTGACTTGCGTGACCGTGAAGGTTTTGTCCAAATAGTATGCGACCCGGATCGCCCTGAGATGTTTGCCTTAGCTGAGCAAGTGCGAAGTGAGTTCTGTATTCAGATTAAAGGACTTGTGCGCGCACGCCCTGCCGGAACTGAAAATAATGATCTAGCTAGCGGAAAAGTAGAAATCCTTTGTCACAACCTTGTGATATTGAATGCTTCTGTAACTCCGCCATTTCAGATTGATGATGAGAATTTATCCGAGACAACGCGTCTGACTCATCGAGTATTAGATTTAAGACGTCCTCAAATGCAAAAGAACTTACGCTTGCGTTACAACGTTGCAATGGAGTGCCGTCGCTATTTAGATGAGGCTAGTTTTATTGATATCGAAACTCCGATGTTGACCAAAAGCACGCCAGAGGGTGCCCGAGATTACTTGGTTCCTTCCCGTGTGCATGATGGCCAATTCTTTGCTTTGCCACAATCTCCACAGTTATTTAAACAACTATTGATGGTAGCTGGCTTTGATCGTTACTACCAAATTACTAAATGCTTTCGCGATGAAGATTTGCGCGCAGATCGCCAGCCTGAATTTACGCAGATTGACTGTGAAACAGCTTTCTTAAGCGAGCTAGAGATTCGAGAGCTCTTTGAAAACATGATTCGTCATATTTTCAAGAAGACGATGAATGTTGAATTACCCAATCCATTCCCAACTATGCCTTATTCAGAGGGTATGGCACGCTTTGGATCCGACAAGCCAGATCTGCGGGTGAGCTTTGAGTTCACGGAGTTGACTGATTTGATGAAAGATGTCGATTTCAAGGTCTTCTCAGGCGCTGCAAACCAAGAGGG
>CAIXVA010000048.1 GCA_903922745.1 uncultured Actinomycetes bacterium | reverse complement strand
CAACTGAACTTGTTGTTCGAGATCTGGGCAGGCTGGATAACCGAATGAGTATCGAGATCCACGGTATCCCTGATCCAAAATCCCCTGCAGATCAGATGAGTCCTCAGATCTAACCTGTAGCTCTTCTCTTATACGTGCGTGCCAATGCTCTGCCAGAGCTTCAGTAAGCTGCACTGAAAGGCCATGAAGTTCGAGGTACTCGCGATAATTATTTGCCGCAAACAACTTTGCTGCGGCCTCACTAACGGTCGATCCCATTGTTACAACATGGAATGCAACAACATCGGTCTTTCCTGATTCTTTCGATGCAAAGAAGTCACTGATACACAGTCGACGATCACGGCTCTGACGTGGGAATGAGAAACGAAGTCGCTCCTTGCCTTTTTCTGCGCCGTCATGATGGAGAATTACTAAATCATTTCCTTCGCTGTAACACGGGAAGTATCCATAAACCACCGCAGCGTTTAGCCAACCTTTTGATTGAACCTCATTGATGAGTGCTCGAAGACGCGGACGACCTTCTTGTTCGACCATCGTTTCATACTGGCCGCGGTTACCTTTAAGTCCCCACTGTCCTACAAACAACGCACGCTCATCGAGCATGCCTGAGTAATCAGACAATTGAATACCTTTGATGACACGTGAACCAAAAAATGGTGGATTTGGAATTGAATTATCTGAAGCAACATCGCTCCGACGAGTGTCGATGGGCGCTTCTTCCGTTTTGATTCTCGTATTGGCGACACGGCGTTCACGCAGAGCTGGTAACGCAGCGCCTTCATCTCCACGTTTTACAGCCATAATCGAGTCCATCAAACGTAAACCTTCAAAGGCATCTCGCGCATAACGCACTTCACCCGGAAACATAGATGCGAGATCTTGTTCTACGTAGGCTCTGGTTAAGGCTGCTCCGCCTAACACAATCGGCCAGCGCTGATCTAAGCCACGAGCAGTTAACTCTTGCAGATTTTCCTTCATGATTACAGTTGATTTAACAAGCAATCCGCTCATACCTATAGCGTCGGCATTGCTTTCTGTAGCTCCATCAATAATTTGATTGATGGTCTGCTTGATACCTATGTTCACAACTCGGTAGCCATTATTAGTCAAAATAATATCGACCAGGTTTTTACCGATGTCATGTACGTCGCCTCGGACGGTCGCCAGAAGCATTGTTCCTCGACCGGCATCTCCAGTCTTTTCCATAAATGGTTCGAGCATTGCCACCGCTGTCTTCATTACTTCAGCACTTTGCAGAACAAATGGCAGCTGCATTTCACCCTTACCAAAAAGCTCGCCAACAACCTTCATGCCTTCTAGCAAGTGAGAGTTAATTATCTCTAACGGCGGAGTTCCTTCAGCCATTGCTGCTTTCAGATCATCTTCGAGACCTACCTTCTCTCCATCGATAATTCGACGTTGTAGGCGATCAAATAAAGGCAAGGCGGCAAGTGCCTCAGCGCGTGCATTCTTGCTAGTCGCAAGTTCAACCCCATCAAACATCTGTAAAAACTCTTGTAGTGGGTCATAAGTACATTCATCACCATCAAAAACTCGTCGATCATAAACAAGGTCTAACGCAACTTGCTTTTGGCGCTCATCTATACGTGCCATTGGCGTAATCTTTGATGGATGAACGATTGCTGAATCAAGCCCT
>CAIXVA010000047.1 GCA_903922745.1 uncultured Actinomycetes bacterium | reverse complement strand
CTAAATATTTTAGTAAGCGGAGGTACGCAAGCCGGAAAGACAACTGTATTGAATGCCTTAGCCGGCGCAGTTCCACGCAGTGAAAGAGTTGTGACAATTGAAGAAGTTTTTGAATTGACTCCTCAGTTACCCGATGTTGTACAGATGCAAACTCGAAGTGCAAACCTGCAAGGCGAAGGTGAGATTCCCTTGCGACGGCTGATCAAAGAGTCGCTGCGCATGCGTCCCTCTAGGATCATCGTGGGTGAAGTTCGCGAGGCCGAAGCACTTGATTTACTGATCGCACTAAATTCAGGTTTGCCTGGAATGGGCACTTTGCATGCTAATTCACCGCGAGATGCAATTGTAAAACTACAAACTTTGCCGCTGCTGGCAGGAGAAAACATTTCCCATAAATTTATTGCACCTACCGTTGCCTCAGCAATTGATGTCATTGTTCATACGACTTTGGATGCACAAGGTACTCGACGGATTAGTGAAGTTGCTTCAGTAACTGGTCGATATGAAAATGATCGTGCTGAAATCGAAATGCTCTGGAAGTGGGATGGCAACCAATATCAACGTGGAGTTGGCTCACTGCCAAATCCAGAACGATTTACTGCAATTGGGGCACCTCTTTCACAATGGTGGCACCTATGAGACTTTCCTTGCGCATTGGGATTTCAGCATCAATTTCCACCGCCGCTGTTTTATTAATGACACGTTCGGTTGTTATTTCGCTAGCTTTTGGAACATTGGCAGCCGGAATAGCTTTTGTAACCGTGCGGGCAAAAAACAATCTAAACGAGGCGGCATTGATTGCTGCCTGGCCCGAAGTAATTGATCATTTGATGTCAGGAATTCAATCTGGACTTTCACTTACCGAGTCGTTAGCTGGGCTATCTACTAGAGGACCAGAAGTGTTGCGTCCTGCATTCGCTCAATTCAAGGCAACTTTGTATGGCAGTGGAGACTTAACACAAGCAATTGAAGAGCTCAAAGCGTTGTTTGCACATCATGGGAGCGATCAAATATTTGAAGCACTTATCATTTCTAAAGCTCTAGGTGGCAGTGAGTTACTACAAATACTTAGATCTTTAGGTGATTTTCTGCGTCAAGATTTGGCACTGCGTCGAGAGATTGAAGTTAAACATGGGTGGATTAAAAACTCTGCACACCTGTCGGCTGCTGCTCCTTGGATTCTGCTTCTATTGCTTTCAACCCAGCCAAGTACCGCCGCTGCATATTCCACAACCACTGGCGCAATGATTTTGATCGCAGGGCTCGTGATGACAGGTATTGCTTATATTTGGATGAATCGTTTGGGTCGCTTGCCGCAAACTCCCCGTGTTTTTGTAGGAGGCACACGATGAATGCAATTCTTTTGGTTACCGCTTTATTGGTCATCCCAGCGGGGTTCCTAATTGTTATAGGCGATGAAATTGATGCAATTGAAGAGGCACAACGTGTTATCAGAAAGAATGCAAAAAAGAGTGGTGATCGCACACAATTGAGATCACGGTTGGAAGAGTTGGGCCGAGGTTCTGAACGAGACTATGTTGATTTTAGAATTAAGCAGTATGGCTATGGTGCAGCTTCATCAGGGCTTTCATTTACTGTTGTACTAATTCTCATGCACAACGCTTTATTAGCAGTATTTAGCGCGGCATTATTGGGTGTTTTAGCTTACGTTTTGATGGACCGCGAGCTAACAAAAGATATTAAGAAGCGCAGAGAATTTATCGAATCTGAATTTCCGGCAGTCATAGAAATGCTTACTTTGGCTATTGCAGCTGGTGAAACACCAATGAGCGCAATACTACGTATTGCTAATTCTGCAGATGGACAATTGGCTAAAGAGTTCCAAATAGTTGTTGCTGGCGTACGTTCTGGAATGCCCTTAAATGAAACGTTGGATGCAATGGGCCGTCGCGTTAAGTCTGTAATGATCCGTCGCTTTGTTGATGCATTAGTGACTGCAACATTGCGTGGTGCACCACTAGTTGAAGTTCTCTCTCGCCATGCTGTAGAAGCTCGTGGCAATCAACGCAATCGAGTTATGGGAGCGGCTGGTAAGGCTGAAATATCAATGATGATTCCAGTTGTATTTCTTATCCTGCCGATCTCCATCCTCTTTGCACTATGGCCTTCATTAACAAACTTAAATATGTTCGCGAATTAAGCAGCACTTTCCTCTCGCTCTTTGCTCTTAACATTGAGTTCGATCAGTTCGCCTTCTGCAGTGCGTGCAGCGATCTCTTTCAACGTTGGTCGTCCAGCTTTGCGCTTCTTTGCAATGATGCGACCTTCTTCAAATAATTCTCCGCCCCACACACCTGCCGGCTCTTGGCGCGATAGAGCACCTTCTAAGCACTGCGCACGCACCGGACATCCGCCACACAGTGACTTAGCCTCGGCAACTTGCAACTCATCTTCAGAGAAGTAGAGCTCAGGATCTGCTGTGTGGCATGGCAAATTAAATGATGACCCGTCTGAATACGTGCCTGTTACGGCGTCCAAACCGATCTTGTCATCTGCCCAGCCTGGTACTAGTAGTTCACTGAAGAGAACGCTCATGTTCTCACCTCTTCTTCCTGTAGTTGTTTGTAGACATTTTTTCCGGGGAATGGAAAAAGGGCTCCGAATCCTTGTGGATTCGAGGCCCTTGGCTTTTAGTTCTAAATCGAGTTATTCGATCGAACCACCATTGGCCTCGTATCCGGCATAAAAAGCTGCGTAAAACGCTGGCTTCGTTGCATGCCAAGTAGAAGGCTTATTGGTTGTATGAGCAGAAGGAATCACAGCAGAACGCAATGCGTTTGCTGATACGAATGATGCGTTAGACATATTCGTTCCTTCCGTCATGCACATCCCCGCCATGGGAATGAAGTTGTAACTATAAACCATGGGTTGAGGTACTGGCAAGGTAATTAATTCTCCGCCTAAATGAGCGTACATAGGGTCTTTATGAAGGGATAGAGCTAGTTAGCCAGGCCAGCCTCGGCCAAGAATCGTGAGGCTTTGCCTCGATAGCTAAGGCGAAGGTCAGACTTTGCGCGTGTAATACCAACATAGAACAAGCGACGTTCTTCATCAATTGATGCTTGATCACCTGTTGTGCTGTTGTTTTCAAGCGGCAAAATTCCATCACTAACCCCAATTAAAAATACGCGTTCCCATTCAAGACCCTTTGCTGCGTGCAGCGTTGCGAGTGTCGTAACAGGCATGGTTGGAGGATTGTTTTGCTGAACTCGATCTTCAACTTCACGCAGGTAGGCACGTAAATTCTTTGGCGTAAATCCAGTGTCACTATCTAGTTCGCGAGCAAGGTGAAGTAACGCTGCGATGCCGTCAATTGCTCCCCCAGTTAAAAATGGTTGAGCAAGAGTTCGAAGTTCATCGAGCCATGAAACACCTTCAGTTGGAATAACTGAGGCAGTTCGAACTTGCTTCAAGAAATCTCGAACCTCTTTACGTTCAAAGAAACGTTCAGAGTTTCGAACTTGATAGGGAAGGTTTGCCGTGTTCATTGCTCTTTCTAAACCATTTAATTGATTATTGGTGCGGGCAAGAACTGCAATCTCTTGAGCAGGCGTTCCTTCAGAGATCAACTGCGTAATGGCTCGAACGATTCCGGCTATTTCTGCAGACTCATCGTTATAGGCAGTAATCGTTGGCTTGCTACCGTGATCATTGATTGCAACCAACTCATTGCCCATTGCGCCTTTTCTCAGAATGCTGTTGGCGGTGAAGATGATTTCAGGGGTTGAGCGATAGCCAGTTGTTAACCGCACAACCTCAGCCTCTGGAAAGCGTTGGGTGAAAGAATTAAGAAACACTGGGGTTGCACCAGCAAATGAGTAAATAGTTTGGGCAGGGTCACCAACAACACAGAGCTCTTGCCGTGAACCAAGCCAGGCGTTGATTAATCGCTGCTGTAGCGGTGAAATATCCTGATACTCATCAACTGTGAAGAATCGGTACTGATCTTGCACGCGCTCTCTAACTTCTCGCTCTTCTTCAATCATCGCTGTGGTTAAAAGTAGTACGTCTTCAAAATCAATGGCGCGCTCTTGGTGCTTGACGCTTTCATAGGCGGTATAGACCTTGGCTAATTGCTCAGGATTAATACGTGGCTTAACTGTGCGCTTGAGAGATTCGCTTAAATAATCAGAAGGAGAAATCTGTGAAACCTTGGCCCATTCAATCTCTGTTGCGATATCGCGCAGTAAATCACGGGAGGTAATTGATAGCTCGCCCTGAAGTTGTGCGCGCTTGATCGCTTCCGTGAGAAATCCGCTCTTAGTTGTGAGCAAATCAGGTGTGCGACCACCAAAAACTTGCGGCCAAAAGAAGGTGAGTTGCTTGAGTGCTGCTGCGTGGATGGTGCGGGCTGCAACAGCTGGAACGCCTAGGGAACGAAGTCGTGTACGCATTTCTCCTGCAGCACGGGCGGTAAAGGTAAGAGCTAAAACTTTGTGCGGATCCATAGTTCCAATAGCTGCGGCATATGCGATGCGGTGTGTGATTGCGCGGGTTTTGCCTGTTCCAGCACCAGCAATCACGCAAACTGGTCCACGTGTAGCAAGTGCGACTGCGCGCTGTTCGTTATCTAGAGCTTCAAGAATCTCTTCTGCGCGTAGATTTCCTACGGCCTCCACGATTCACCGCCGAAGAGTTGATCGCGGGTGTATCCATCAACACGTGTGTACCAAGCTTCAATCATGCGCCGGGCAACTGAAATTTTAGGTGGCAACAAAATATCTTGAGCAGCAACAGCTGCCTTCATTTCATCACGTGAAAGCCAGCGCACTTCAGTAATTTCAGTGCCATCAGGACGAGCCTCTTCTGGACGATGAGTAATCGCTTCAAATGCAATCATGATCGATGCCGGAAATGGCCAAGGTTGTGAGGTTAAGTATTTGATCTCTGAGGCATACACACCAGCTTCTTCAAATACTTCACGTGAAACGCACTCTTCAAATGATTCACCGGTTTCAACAAAGCCTGCAAATGTTGAAAAGCGCTTATCAGGCCAGACTGGTTGATGTCCCAAAAGAATACGATCATCTTTGTCTTTTACTAAAACAATGACAGCAGGATCGGTGCGTGGATGGTGTTGTGTTGCATCCTCGGGACACACTCGCACGCTGCCACCAAGATCACTCACAGTCTTTGCACCACATCTGGCGCAATGCGTGTGGGTTGCATGCCAGTTAGCTAAACCAACAGCGTGCATTCCAAGTGCTAATTCATCAGCATCTAGATTGCCACCGACCTCGCGCAAAGATTTAAATCCTTCATACTTACGTTGTTCAAACTCTTCGGTTCCATCATCTTCTGGCGGGTTAATCCATGTGGTGTGCCACGCAAAATATGCCTGCTTATCATCACGCCCCACACCTAAGAAGAAGCGATCACCTTCGACGAAGCTTTCTTGAAGCGCTTTGACTGCAGTAGCATCAATAAAGGTCAACGAGTCATCACCTGCACTTAAACGTGCATCGACTAAATGAATAATGTGAGCCGATTTCCAGAGTTGGGCCAACTTTGCGGCATCGGTGCGCAGCTCGCTTTCGCGATTAATTGGTGACAGCGCGCTCATAGGGGTGAACGCTACTAGCCTTGGGCTATGCGCGTAACCTCTTGGAATTTGCTGCATGGAATGGCCATTCCGCCTGATCCAGCAGTTGATGCTGCCGCCCTTTTAGAGGCTGAAATACTGAATTTAAAGAGTGATGTTATTGGTGTCCAAGAAGTTGATTACTTTCTAGAGAGATCTGGAAATCACAACCAAGTTGGAAATATTGCAACTGTCATGGGGGCTGCTGATTGGGCTTTTGCGCCATCACTGTTTGGTAATCCAGATGAGAAGTGGCGTAAACTTGAAACAACAGATTTAAAGATAGTGACAAGCAAAAGCCAAGAAGGTGAAGCTGGCTATGGAATCGGAATGGTTTCACAGTTGCCAGTTAAATCCTGGCATCGCTTAGACCTCAAAGGTTCTCCAATCGGTGTATTTATGATGTTTCCTGTTGATGGAAAGTTGAAACGTTTCTATGTACGCGATCATCCAAGAAGCGCCCTTGCTGCACATTTAGAAAATGGCTGGTTGATCATCAACACTCATCTTTCTTTTGTTCCTTTTTTTAACTACAGGCAATTAGTTCAAATCAAGCGATGGTCACACAAGTTAGGGGCTGACCCAAAGAAGATAATTCTTATGGGCGATATGAATATTCCCTTTACGAAAGTAGTCGCAGGGCTTAAGTGGAACTCATTAACAAGTGGAAAGACTTTTCCTAGCTGGGGTCCTAAGGTGCAAATCGACTTTATGGTGTCACAAAGCTTGACGGCACAAGATGTTCGGCACATTCCTTACGCCCATGCAGGCATGAGTGATCACCTACCGTTGCAGATAGAGATTTCAACTAAGTAATCTCGGGTCAACTAGTTTGTAGTTGTTTTTATTCTGATTTTTCAATGGAAGAAATCAAAGTAACCAAGGCAGCCTCATCCAATAAATCTGCTGGTTGATCAGTTACTCCTGTTGGCACATAGTGAAACGCCGCAGAGATCTTGGAAATATCGCAGCCAGATAGCTTCGCCCACGCCAAGCGATACATCGCCAATTGCACCTGCGCCGACTTACCTAACTGCTTTGAACCTGTCTTCCAATCCACCACTTGGAAGCCATCTCCATCACTATAAATGGCATCAATTCGACCTCTAATTAACACCCCAGCAATGGTTGTTTCAAAGGGAACTTCAACGCGGGCTGGTGTGCGATTGGCAAAGGTGCTCTTTAACCATGCAGCCTTTAGATCTTCTAACTTTGAATCATCATCTAGTGGATCTAAATAATCTAGGTACTCGTCGCCAAACAAGGTAGCGGCATCTGTGAACTGGCGTTCGACCCATAAGTGGAAGGCGGTACCGCGGCGAGAGTATTGATCTTGCCCTCGTGGCATTGGACGGCGAATGTTAAGTGCAAGCTCTTGTGGGTTTTCATGTAAGGAAACCAGAGTGGAAGTAGAAAGACGAGTTGGTAATGCGACCTCAACCACATCTATAGCGCGCTTTCGTTGCTCGGTAATCAAACTATGAGCATCCATGATCCAGGAATTAACTTCGGAATCTTCTGAATCAATCAGTGGATGAACCTCGGAGGCATTTACTAATTTAATCGCTGCATCAAACTGAGCCCGCTTATCTCCTAGGTAATCTCTAGGCCACACAGCGGTCAAAGGATTTTCAAGAGTTGGGTTTTCAACTCCATCTTCAGGTGCTGCAATATCTGAAATTAATCGTCCGCCGTGTGCACTTGCAGCCCCTGCAATAAGTGTGAAGATGTTGGAAGGTGAAACAGATTTTGATCCATCTCGCCACCAGGAGGTTGTGCAGATCAAGTGCGTGCGAGCACGGGTAACTGCAACATATGCCAATCGCATTTCCTCACGCATTTTAATTGTATCCACGCACTCAGATGCAAAAGCTTTAATCGCCTTACTTGCATCACTGTTCTTAGTAATGCCATCTAGAGTGAAATAAGGAAGCTCATGGGCATCACCGCGTAAAGCAAATGGCACGTGCTTTTCATTCTTTAACCAGTTATCTGGGTCGCTTCTGTTGACTCCAGGGAAGGTTCCTTCAGATAATCCAGGCACTGCCACAACATCCCATTCGGCGCCCTTTGCCATGTGAACTGTAAGGATTTGAACCACATCAGTGCGTACTTCAGGGGCTCCAACCTTTAAGCCGCCCTCTTCATCTGATGCGACATCTAACCAATCTAAGAAGGCTGAAACAGATCCACCGCTTCGTTCAAACTTTGATGCCTCATCCAAGAAACGATCTAGATGACGACGACCTGTCTGTGAACCTTCGCGCAAGGTAATTTCTGATTCAAGTGTTAGATAGTTCTCAATCTCTGTTACTAAATCGGTGATTTGTCCACCGGCACGTGAGCGTAAGCGACGAAGATCTTGCGCAAAGGTAACTAGGCGCTGATATCCAAGATCACTAAAACCACTCTTTTTGGCAGAAGTGATTTCATCTAGTGCATCGATGATAGAGCCAGAGAATTGATCATCTGCTTCTAATTGATCAGGATTTCCAGCAGCAATCTTTTTAATAAAGCTCTTGGAATCTGAGTGCATTGCCTTTGCGCGCTCTCGACTAAAGCCACCGAGTGCTGCAATATCTCTAGGTCCCAGATTAATTCGTGGTCCTGTTAAGTGGCGCATCAACGAAGATCCAGCATCAGGGTCGGTAATGATCTTCATCAAGGTCACAACATCTGCAACCTCTGGAATATGGATCAAGCCACCAATACCGATGACTTCGACCGGCAAACCTTGTTCGCATAGTGCATTTTCAATACTTGCTATTTGACTCCGTTTTCGTACCAAGACAGCAAAAGACTTATTGTCAGCTGGATTCCAGAGCGCTTTGAAGTATTCACCAATTGCTTGAGATTCTGTTACGACGGTTTCATAAATACCGTAGGCAAGCTCACCTACACCTGCGCCATTTCGTGCCTCAAGTTCAATAACTTGTTGACCACCATCAGCTTTGATTTGTGCGCTAATTGCATTTGCAGCATTCAAGATGATTGTGTCGTTACGGAAAGTTGTTGGCAGAGAAAATTGCTGGGTACCTGTTTGACCTTGCACCTTTGGGAAGTACTTATGGAATGAGGCCATAGTGCCGGCAGATGCTCCTCGCCAAGTGTAAATAGCCTGCGATGGGTCTCCCACAGCCATAACTGGATGGCCTGCCCCATACAATGAAGAGAGCATGCGCACCTGAGATTGAGAAGTATCTTGATACTCATCAAGTAAAACAACGGTGTACTTGCCGCGCTCTAAGGCACCGGCATCTTCAAAGTTTTGTGCAATATCTGCGGCCAACGACATCTGATCATCAAACGATAACTCGCCGGCAGCTTTGCGGCGTTCCATAAAGGTTTCAACCATAGGTAACAAAGAATTACGTTGCTGCATGGCACGGGCAACTGCGCGTGTATCTTCATTGGTGCTGCCACCAAGCAACTGCAACTTCTCAAGCATTTCGTTGCCGATCGCTTCGATATCTGCAGCCTTTACTTGATGTTCAAGCATTAACTTTGAAAGCCCCAGCAAATCCTTAATCACAGTACTTACGGCACTGTCATTGCGATAGGAATCGTCTGACCAGTTGCGCACAACATCAGATGCAATCTGCCAGATTGCTGCCTCGCCCAGAGGATCAGCATCTGCATCTATTCCATATCGGATCGCATGTTCGCTGAGCAACTTGCCTGCATATGAGTGATAAGTCGTAACAGCCGTGCTGTTTGATGTGATGTGCTTGAACTCTGGTAATTGCGATAGTTGACGCAAACGCTTGCGGATACGAACAGATAATTCACCAGCAGCTTTACGGGTGAAAGTGAGACCCAAGATTTGATCAGGTGTGGCAAAACCGTTAGCAACTAAATACAAAACACGGTTGCTCATTGTCTCTGTCTTACCAGAACCAGCACCTGCGATAACAACAGCAGGTTCTAGACCGCTACTGATAATTGCTGATTGATGCTTGGTAATCGGTTTGATCTGTGAGCCAAACTTGGGATGTGACTGAAGTTTGGCGATGATCTCTTCAGGTGTATACGTGGCTTCAGTACTCATCACTCAATCACCGCCCGTCCATCACTTTGAACAGGGCAGGATTTCCTTACTGGGCAGCCTTTACAGCGCTTATTAACTGTGGCAAAGAAGGTGGCAGCTCCCATACCTTCGCCAATTGTTTCAATAGTGGCCTTTGTTTCTTCGATATCAATCGCATACTGCTGTCGAATCGATGCTCCTGCACTACTTGTGCCCAGATATACAAGTTCGGCACCTGCTGATTTATTCCCATCAGTAAATCCACCTTCTACAACACCTAACTGATAACTAGCAAGCTGCAGATTTTTCTTTGCATCCTCTTTGCTGATAGCGGTATTGCCCGTTTTAAAGTCAATGATAAATAGCGAACCATCGGCTTCTACTTCAAGTCGGTCCACAGTTCCGATAATGCGAGCACGTCCTAACTTCACATCAAAACGTAATTCGGCGCCTTTTACTTCACGCTTGGTTTCCTTGTGGTACTCCACAAACTTTTCCAGCATTGTCACTGCAGATTCCAGATGGGATGCGCTCACCCATCCGCTGTCTGGATCAATTAACTTCCATGACTTTTCCAAAGATTCGATTAATTGTTCACGGCTTGTGCCGGGCTCCTGCACCATCTTTGCTGCAAATGCGTGAATAGCAGAACCTAAAACCTGTGCGGTACTGTCGCCATCTGAGCCACCATTGCTTTGCAAGAACCACTTCACACCACATTCCACAAAGGATTCGGCCCCTGATGGAGAAACAATGACCTCTTTATCAGGATCAATGACAGGTGCATCAGTACTCAAGGGCACAGAACCAATCCAACTATTTGGGTTTGCTAAATAGATACCTTCGGCGCTCATCGCCTTTAATAACGCGGCCGCCTCTTTTGCCTTTGGTCCAGCTAACTGTGCACGAAGTTCTGCCACCAATGCAGGTGCAGTAATAGGACGAGGAACATCGGTCAATACATGTTCCTCATCATCGGTTTTGTTGACCAAAACTTCGATCGCCTCAAAGAACTGTGAAGGTTCTTCATCGTCGCGCTGAACAGCGGTGACGAAAAGTGATTGCTGGGCGCGGGTTAGAGCCACATGGAATAAGCGCTGCTCATCCTGCATCAAGCCATTTGCAGCAATGACATCTAGCTGATCACGTGGAATATCAGGGTTGCGCTTTCTTTCAACTAATCGCTCTGCACCTAACAATGATGAGCGTTGCTTCAGGTTAGGCCAGGTGCCCTCTTGTAAACCTGCAATTGCAACAACCTGCCATTGACGACCCTTTGCGCTATGCACGGTAAGGATCTCCACAAAATCTGGGCGTACACCTTTAGCGGTAATAACATCTCCTGCAATGTCCTCATGTGCAACTTCGTTGATAAAGGCTGCAGGACCAGATAACGGAAAGCGTTCGGAATAACGCGCAGCAGATTCAAACAATTGCATCATGGCATCAAGATCTCGATCAGCTGCTGCCCCGCGAACTCCTGGACGTAACGCTTGATTGCGCCAAGCTGTGGACAGTTTATTTTGATCTGAAGTCAGTGCATTATCCCAAATAAACCACAACAGATCATCTGCTAGCGCACTCTTGTTGCGAGCAATTGCCTTTGCACCTTTTAGTAATGCATGAACTCGTAGCACACTATCGGCACCTTCAATAAACAATTCACCATCTTTGATTGCATCAAGCAACAACTGCGTGCCTGAGCGCTCATCACCTTCAGGACGAGCAGTGATCATTGCCCGACGGATGCGTCGCAAAGAAATTGAATCTGCCCCACCAAATTCTGAGAGCAGCAAGCGCTCTGCAGTATCTAAATTAAGAGGTTGTGCCCCAATTGCAACACGTGCCAACAATAAGAACGGCGTGATTGCAGGGTTGCCACCAAGTGCTTGTAGTTCGGATGCAACAGGGATGCCTACTTGTGAAAATGCGCGGCGCAGCGCAGCTGCTTGAACACCAGGAGTACGCAAAACAACTGCCATGTCACTATAAGAAATCCCTTGGCGCAAATGAGCACTGCGGAATTGATGAGCGATAAATGCTGCTTCTTCTGCCCCACTTCTAAAGCGATGAACCCCAACAAAACCGCCGTTTTCTGAGGCACACGAGCGCTTGCGGGTTACAGGTGATCCTCGGAATCCCTGAACATATTGATGCCCAACTTCAAAGATTGCCGGTGCATTTCGATACACACGGTTTAGAACAACTTCTTTTGCGCGATAAGGATCTAACGCGGCAGCTAACCCATCTGGATCTGCCCCACGGAATCGTCCGACTGCACTATCTGCATCGGCGCAGATGATTACATCGTTACCAGCAAGCAACGCCAATAGTTCGCGCTGTGCTGGATCACTTTCCTGAAACTCATCAACCATGATCGTTGTGAATCGATTGCGTAGTTGATCTAGTAAATCTGGGTTGTTACGAAGATGGATAGATGCGCGGGAGACTAACTCAGATGGATCAATACGCAGTTTTGCATCTTGAGCGCTGAACTCTCGCATGATCATGGAATTGGTATATCTCTTCCAGAAAGCAGCGGCTGCTTCCCAATACTTTTCGCCCTCTTGTTTACCGAGCTTTGCTAACTCATCTGCATCGATGCCACGTTCTGATGCACGCAAAATCAAATCTCGTAGTTCGCGAGCAAAGCCATTAGTAGTTAACGCCTTATGTAGATCTTCGGGCCATTCCTTAAAACCATCTTCGATATCACCTTGCAGTAATTCGCGGATGTAACTTTCTTGTTCTGGTCCACTGAGCAAAATCGGATCAGGATCGCCCTTTGCCTTCATCTTTAAGATTGAAAATGCTAAAGAATGGAATGTTCTAGCAAGTGGCTCAAACATTGACTTGGTCGTGCGAAGTGCAATCGCATCACGAAGTTCGGATGCACGCTCGCGACCATAGGTTAGTAACAAAATTGAATCTGGATTTTGTCCTTCTTGAATACGGGCAAGGGCTGCTTCAACTAAAACAGTTGTCTTTCCTGTACCGGGTCCACCTTGAACGACTATTGGTGATCCGCGGTGTGCAACAACCGCTTGCTGATCAGCATCCAAGGTAAGCGGGGCAGCCTGAAGTACCTGTCGTACAAGGCTGAAGGGCTGCTTACTCACAGTCGTAATTCAACCGTAATGGACTGACGAATCAGGGATGCGAGCATAAAAAAGCCCGCACCAAGTGTTTGGTACGGGCTTTTTTGATCAAATTAATTAACGTTGAGATTTGCCTTCTTTTGACGAGAAGTCGCACGTGCGCGCTCGTCGCCATTTAGAACAACCTTACGAATTCGAACAACAGCAGGTGTGACTTCTACGCATTCATCTTCGCGACAGAACTCAAGAGCACCTTCCATGTTGAGCTTCTTAGGTGGAATCAAACGCTCTGATTCATCAGTTCCTGAAGCACGCATGTTAGTTAGCTTCTTTTCGCGAACACAGTTAACGTCCATGTCATCGTTACGAGAGTTCTCGCCAATAACCATACCTTCATACACTTCATCGCCTGGCTCTACGAAAATAGTTCCGCGATCTTGTGTTCCGTATAGGGCGTATGAAGTAACTGTTCCCAAGCGGTCTGAAACAAGTGATCCAGTTGCGCGAGTACGAATATCTCCGAACCAAGGCTCGTAACCATCAAATACGTGGTGTAGCAAACCAGTTCCGCGAGTTTCAGTTAAGAACTCGGTACGGAAACCAATAAGTCCACGAGATGGAACCTTGTAATCAAGACGGATCCAACCGGTTCCGTGATTAACCATTTGCTCCATGCGACCCTTACGAAGTGCCATCAACTGAGTCAAAACACCAAGATATTCTTCTGGTGCATCAATTGTTAAGCGCTCCATCGGTTCGTGAATCTTTCCATCAATCTTCTTGATTACTACCTGTGGCTTACCAACAGTTAGTTCGAAACCTTCGCGCTTCATGATTTCAACAAGCACAGCTAGCTGTAGCTCTCCGCGACCTTGTACTTCCCATGTGTCTGGACGATCAGTATTGAGAACACGCAATGAAACGTTACCAACTAGTTCTGCATCCAAACGTCCCTTTACCTGGCGCGCAGTAAGCAGCTTGCCGCTCTTGCCCGCTAGCGGAGATGTATTAATACCAATTGTCATCGAAATTGATGGTTCATCAACAATGATCAAAGGAAGTGCGTGTGGATTTTCATTATCAGCCAGTGTCTCGCCTAGAGTAATTGTGTCGATACCTGCTACGGCGATGATGTCGCCAGGATGGGCTTCAAGGGTTGGTACGCGCTCTAGCGCTTCAGTAATAAGTAGCTCTGAAATCTTTACGCGCTCTGTTGTGCCATCTGTCTTAATCCACGTGACATTCTGACCCTTTTTAATAACACCTTCGCGCACGCGACATAGTGCAAGACGACCTAAGAATGGAGATGAGTCAAGGTTTGTAACGTGTGCTTGCAATGGCGCGCCTTCGTGATACTCAGGAGCTGGAATTGCACTAAAGATTGTGTCAAACAAAACGTCAAGGTTTTCTTCTTCTGGCATTCCACCATCTGAAGGACGCTTGAGTGATGCGCGACCAGCTTTTGCTGATGCGTACACAACTGGAAATTCGATCTGCTCTTCATTTGCACCAAGATCAAGGAATAGTTCGTATGCCTCGTCAACAACTTCTGCGATACGTGAGTCTGGACGGTCAACCTTGTTGATCAACAAAATTACTGGCAAATTCTTTTCTAACGCTTTACGTAATACGAAACGTGTCTGTGGCAATGGACCTTCTGAAGCATCAACTAACAAAATAACTCCGTCAACCATTTCAAGTCCGCGCTCTACTTCGCCACCGAAGTCTGCGTGGCCTGGCGTATCAATGATGTTAACGATTGTTGCGCCGCGCTTAACAGCTGTGTTCTTGGCAAGAATCGTAATTCCCTTTTCGCGCTCAAGAT
>CAIXVA010000046.1 GCA_903922745.1 uncultured Actinomycetes bacterium | reverse complement strand
GTAATGGAGACAACTCAAACATTCTTGCAGCGCGCGTAGCCCGCGAAACGTATGGTGTTCAAAATGTCGTTGCCCGAATTTATGACCCAGGTCGAGCTGAAATTTATCAGCGCTTAGGTATCCCAACTGTCGCAACTGTTTTATGGGCCACAGACCAGATTCTTCGTCGCCTTGCTCCTGAAGGTTCTAAATCAGAATGGCGCGATGCAACAGGAATGGTTCAACTGTGCGAAGTCCATCCACACAATGATTGGTATGGCCACCCCATTCTTCTAATTGACGAACTTACGCCTGCGCGAGTTGCATTTATTACACGTCTAGGAGAAGGATTAATTCCTGACAAGCACACAGTTTTGCAACAAGGTGATCTGATCCATGTCATGGTCTCAGATACAGATGTCGCTCGAACCGAGCAAATTCTTGCAAGTAGCCCAGAAGGTGAACGTCAATGAGAATTGCAATAGCAGGAGCCGGGAATGTGGGACGAGCTATAGCTCGCGAGCTTTTAGATAATGGTCATCAAGTTCTCTTGATCGATAAGGATCCTAAAGCCTTGAAGTTGGAAAGTGTCCCAGATGCAGAATGGTTGATGGCTGATGCATGTGAAATCACATCTTTAGACAACGCACATCTAAATAATTGCCAAGTGCTGGTTGCAGCTACAGGTGATGACAAAGCAAATCTGGTCACATCATTGCTTGGTAAGACCGAATATGGCGTGCCCCGTGTCGTAGCCAGAATTAATCACCCAAAGAATGAATGGCTCTTTGATTCTTCTTGGGGTGTCGATGTTGCAGTTTCAACACCACGCATTATTTCTGCTCTCGTTGAAGAAGCAGTTAGTGTCGGCGATGTTGTTCGCTTGTTCTCCTTTAGAAAGGGTCAAGCAAACCTAGTAGAACTTACATTGCCAGATGGTTCTGCATGTATTGGCAAAACTGTTGAAGAAATTGCATTGCCTGAAAATGCTGCGATTGCCGCGATTGTTCGAGATGGCCGTGTAATTACAGCCAAAGCTCACGATGTATTTGCCGCAGGAGATGAATTACTGTTTGTGGCATCAGCAGATGCTGAATCATTAATTAAAGCTTGCTTTATCTCTTAATTTTCTAAACGCTCTACTGGTGGGTGGGATTTAATAACTAGCCAGGTGAAATAAGCAGCTGCGAAGAACAACGGATATCCCATAGCCAAGTTAACTGTTCCTAATAAATTCACATTGCCGCTTTTGTATATTGGGTACTGAACTGCGATTCGTGAAAAAAACATTGCAACCCAGATCCAACTTGCTTTGATATACATTTTCTTGCGTGTCGGATGATTGCGCCACGTTAGATTTTCTCCCAAAAGTGGCCCCAGGACCAGACCCAAAATTGGCCATCCAGCAAGATTGGCGATCAAATAGACGGTTCCATACCCCAGGTTTGTCAGAAGTTTAGGAATATAGAAATCAGTTGCATTGCCACTGCGATTGGCAAAGTATGCGCAAATTAATACACCCATAACACCTGAAATTGAATGTTGGATTGTGTCCTTGCGAGCCAAACGATAAATTGCAAGAACTAGCGAAAGTGCTAACGCACCCCAAATCGCAGTTCTAACATCCTTCGTGAGATTAAATGCTACGAGAAATACGATCGCAGGCAGACCTGAATCAATTAATCCTTTGGTGCCACCAAGTGCACCAATAACCTTGTCGCGATCTTCGTGGTGCTGACTCATCCCGTGGATCCAAAGCCACCAGTGCCACGACCAGAGCCAGGCAACTCCTTAACTTCTACAAACTCTGCACGTTCTACTTTTTGAATAACCAATTGCGCGATTCGATCACCTTTGTGAAATGTGATTGCTTCTTTTGGGTCATGGTTGATCATGATGCATTGCAATTCACCGCGATATCCAGCATCAACAGTTCCTGGAGCATTCACCATTGTTACGCCATGTTTGATAGCTAAACCTGATCGAGGGTGAACCAATGCCACATAACCATCTGGCAATGCAATTGCGATACCAGTTGGAACCAATACCCGCTCCCCCGGCTGTAAAGTCACATCGATACGCGTCACAATATCTGCACCCGCATCACCACCCTTTGCATAAGCAGGAAGTGGGATCGAAGGATCCAATCGGGTGATCAGTACTTGCAAGTTCGCCATAGTTATGGATTTATCTCGAAAGTTGGATCAACGAAAGCCATTAACTCAGGAGTCTTAGCCATTTGCTCTAAATACTCTTTTGGTGCGTTATTCATAAAGTGATCCATGGGAACAATTATATAAAGTGCAGCAGCACGAACCGCTATTTCTCCATCAGGAGAATTAAGGCGACCAATAGCTGATGTGTAAACCTTTCGGTTGACCTGCCCAGTAATTTCCGCGGTGATATGAAGGGTGCTTCCCATTGGTACTGGTTTAATAAAATCTGTTTCTAAGCGGCCAGTTACTGCAGGAGAGCGAAGTAACCACATCAATTTTCCGAGCGCTTCATCAAATGCCAAGGATAAAAGTCCACCGTGAGCCAGACCCGGTGCTCCTTGATGATTTTCATTAACAGTAAATTCAGCTGTGATATCTAAACCTGTTCCAGCGTATGCAACTAAATGCAAACCAGTCGGATGCAATTC
>CAIXVA010000045.1 GCA_903922745.1 uncultured Actinomycetes bacterium | reverse complement strand
TAACCGAGGAATGGGCCCAAACAATCCCAGTGACCTTCGCAGCGCGAGTTGCAGTTGAACCAAGTGAGCAAATGGAGCGCGTTGAAATCAGACGCCTTGATCGCTCCGAACAATTTGGACTGATCGCATCACGCGAGGCCTGGAAAGATGCTGGATCACCCGAGATTGATAAAGAGCGCTTAGGTGTTGTAGTCGCATCTGGAATCGGCGGAGTAACAACCCTTTTAGAGCAATACGATATTTTAAATAGCAAGGGCTCACGTTTAGTAAGCCCACACACCGTGCCGATGCTGATGCCTAATGGGCCAGCCGCAAATATTGGTCTTGAATTACAAGCACAAGCTGGAGTCCACACACCTGTTAGTGCGTGTGCATCTGGTGCCGAAGCAATTGGTTATGCATTTGAAATGATCCGCAATAACCGCGCAGATATTGTTGTTAGCGGCGGCGTTGAAGCGGCATGCCACGCTCTTCCAATGGCAGCTTTTGCCGCAATGAAAGCTTTATCTACTCGCAATGATGATCCTGCTCGCGCATCACGACCATACGATCTAAATCGTGATGGATTTGTGTTGGGCGAAGGTGGCGGAATTCTCGTTCTTGAAGAGTATGAACACGCTAAAGCGCGCGGTGCAAAGATTTATTGCGAAATTGCAGGTCAGGGCTTGTCGTCTGATGGTTATCACATCGCTGCTCCAGATCCATCTGGTGCTGGCGTGCAACGCGCAGTTAAGTTCGCTTTGCGAGATGCTGAATTAACAACAGCAGATATTGTTCACTTGAACGCTCACGCTACTTCGACCCCTGCAGGTGATGTAGCCGAAGCAAATGCTTTACGCGCTGCCCTTGGTAACGATGCTGACCACGTTGCCGTCTCTGCAACTAAATCAATGACAGGTCACTTATTAGGCGGTGCCGGAGCAATTGAATCTGTCTTTATCGTGAAGGCTTTGCAAGATCGAATGGCTCCCCCAACTATCAACATTGATAACTTAGATCCTGCGGTTACTGTGGATGTTGTGCGTGATAAGCCCCGCGCGTTACCAGCTGGAGATATCGCAGCGCTCAATGATTCTTTTGGTTTTGGTGGCCATAACGTTGTATTGGCATTTAAGAGTATATAGATGTCACCTACATCGCATGATCCACGCGATCCGATTTCACGGATTGCGCGATTAGTTGATGAAGGAAAATTTGAATTTCTAATCCCCCGCACAGAGTGCGGAATGCTGGCTGTTACCGCAACTGTTAAGGGCAACAAAGTTGTAATTTTCGCTTCCGATGCCACAATTAAAAGCGGTGCACTTGGTGTTGATGGATCCAAAGTAATTGTTTCAGCTTACAAAGCAGCGATGGGCGCGCAGGTGCCAATCATTGGTATTTGGCACAGTGGTGGCGCACGATTAAGTGATGGTGTTGCATCCCTTGATGCCTTCGGAGAAGTTTTTCAATCAATGATTTCGGCCAGTGGTCGCATCCCGCAACTCTCCTTGGTTCTGGGACCAACTGCAGGTGGCGGTGCATATGGGCCTGCGTTAACAGATGTTGTCGTGCTGGCACCCGAAGGTCGAATCTTTGTAACTGGTCCAGATGTTGTTAAGAGCGTTACCGGCGAAGATATTGATATGGCCCTTTTAGGTGGCCCTGAAGCGCACAAAAAGAACAGCGGCCTTGCACATGTGATTGCCGCTAGTGAAGATGAAGCAATTGAAGACATTCGTGTGTTGACAGCGTTGTTTGCTAATCAAGGTTTTATGAATCCTGAAGTTGAAGATATTGATTTATCAGTCTTTGTCCCCCAATTGAGTGTGCGTACTTATGAAGTTCATCCATTAGTAGCTGCAATTCTCGATAAAGATTCCGAACACATGGAGCTACTTTCTATGTGGGCACCCAATATGACAACGATCTTGGGTCGGTTGGGTGGCGCAACTGTTGGAGTTCTTGCCAACAATCCCGCACACCTAGCAGGCGTACTTGATGCAGCAGCTGGTGAGAAGGCTGCACGATTTGTGCGCACTTGTGATGCCTTTGGTATTCCGCTGATTGTGATTGCAGATGTTCAGGGATTTTTGCCAGGTGCAGGACAAGAATGGGAAGGCGCAGTACGAAGAGGTGCGAAGTTATTGCATGCATTCGGCGAATCAGTTGTTCCCAGAGTTACATTAATTACTCGCCGTGCCTATGGCGGCGCATACGTTGCAATGAATTCAAAATCATTAGGTGCAACCCGTGTATTTGCTTGGCCAGATGCAGAAGTTTCTGTGATGGGCGCAGTTGCAGCAGTGCGAGTACTGCACCGTCGATTGTTAGCCGATATCCCCGCCGAACAACGTGAATCTATGGAGTTAGAGCTTGCCGCAGAGCACGAAAGAGTTTCAGGTGGTGTTGCAAAGGCCATTGAAATTGGCGCCGTAGATGAGATGTTGATTCCTGCTAAAACGCGAAGTGCGCTAGCAAAAACGATTGCTAACGCACCTCACCGCCGTGGATCCCACGGCAATATTCCGCTTTAACTCTTAAAAGTTACCGAAACAGTTGCGGTAACTGTCTTTTCAATTGTTGAAGTGTCATAGGCGCCAAAATCAGCGGTCATAGTCGAATCAGGTGTTGTAATTTGGATAGGACCAGCCTTTACATTAACAAGTGCTCCAATATTTCCACCAACAGCCTTAGTTAGCGCTTCTGCACGTACCTTTGCATCCTTCATCGCCTCTGCCATCAACTGAGGGCGTAGCTCTGGCAAATTTGAAATGTAGTACTGAGGACCGTAATTATTTGCATTGATACCTGTAGCAAGTAGTGATCCAATTCCTTGGCTGAGCTTAGAAATCATCTGCACATCTTTTGAGCGCACTGTTACTTCGCGTGAGGCGCGGTACGAAAGAATTCGACCCGTTGCATTGCCATTGCTGTACTCCTCATTGGCAAATGTTGATACTGCGCCAAGAGTTAAGCTATCGGCAGAGATTCCACCCTTTGTTAAGTAATCAGATAATGCAGCAACATCTGCATCTACTTTCTTAACTGCGGTTGCAACGGTTGGGGATGAAAGGGAGACGTTAAGAATCCACACCGCATTATCTGCGGTTGCAGTTGTCTTGGCAGATCCAGTAACAGTGATTCCATCACTGCTACGAGATGCAAAACCTGAACCAACTTTCATCAATCCGCCACCGAGTGCAAGTGAAAGGATTACTGCAGAAATAATTATGGTTACTGCTTTGCGGCGTTCTACGGTGATGATTGGACTTTCATTAAGTTGTGTCATGTCTTAATCCTACCAATCAGATTGCGCGTAGACGAGGCACTTCTTGAAGGTCAACACTCCTGAAGCGATCTAGTTCGGCTTCCCAAGAATTTCCCACCATGGCAGCGATGCCTTCGCGAATGGAATCTTCATCAAAAGAGTTTGCAAGAATGGCGCTTAATTGATTCTCATTAACCAGAACCGCACCTGATTGGTCAACGACTGCGCGGTGTATGCCAAGCACTGGTGTGAAACGAAATAGTTCTCCACCCAACTCTGTTCCTTCAATCACTTCAAAATTTAGATAATGCCAACTGCGAAGTGAGCTAGCGATTTCGGATGCTGCACCTTGAGAGCCACGAAACTCCAATTGTGTGCGAAATGTGCCGGGCATTAACGGTTGTGGATTCCACGCAAGCTGTATCCAATTGCCGAGCACGGTTTGGATCGCCCAATCAATGTGGTGGCGCAGCGCAGATGGCGCTGAATGAATGGTTAAGAAACCTCGAACCTGCTGCCGGTTTGAAGGTGTGGTTAAACGTTCCATGGTTCTCCTAGCAAGATGCGCCAAATGCGACCTTCCCCAGCGGCATTTACGCTTCCCAATTGCTTGGTGAACACCTTAATTACACACCCATGAGCCTGAAACTGTCTACCCCCGCTTTAGGCATACGGGGCGGTAGGAGGTAGAGTTCATCTCAGTCGGACGCTTAATCAGTACCCGTTTCATGTTTTGCATAATCGGTATCGCTGGAGCAAGAGGAAGACCGTGATTCGAGGATTTCTCGAAACACCCACATATCGAAGGAAATAAATACATGGCAACAGGCACAGTTAAGTGGTTCAACTCTGAAAAGGGTTTCGGTTTCATTGCGGTTGATGGCGGCGGACAAGATGTTTTTGTTCACTACTCAGCAATCCAGGGTAACGGTTACAAGTCCCTTGAAGAGGGTCAGGCAGTTTCATTTGAGGTCGTACAGGGTCCAAAGGGTCCTCAGGCTGATGCAGTAAACCCTGCCTAATCAACACTAACTATTAAAAAACCCCGCCGGGTAACTGGCGGGGTTTTTTATTTCACTTTTTCGGAAGTGGCGGAATCTCGCCTACTTTTAATTTGCGAGCATTAACTTCTTTTACCGGAGATAAATCTTTTCCAGCTTTCCACGCATCTAAATATTTCCACGGCAATACTTCACCGCGACGAACCCACCATGTATCAGCTGGTGTTGTCCACGAAATTCCAAAATGTAAATGTGGCGCAGTACCTCGAGCGCTACCGGTCGCGCCAACTGCGCCTAGTACGCGTCCTGCCATAACTGAAATTCCGGGTTGAATACTTGATGGAATTGAACGAAGGTGTGATCCGTAATAGCGAACACCATCTGTTCCGATGATTGAAACGTATAACCCACCACGATCAATTCCTAAATTGGTCTTACCGCTCCATAAATCGGTGCGGTTAACTTCATCGACAACTCCATCAATCGGCGCGATGAACTTGCACCCTGCTTTGGTCAAGATATCTGTAGCGGCATAATCATGATGTGCTCTGGCATAGTTAACTGCGCAATCAGCAACTGGAAACAAGTACACAGGAGCTGCTTGCGCAGCAACGGGAACAAATAATCCTGACACTAAAAGTAACGCTGTTACAAAGCCTGCTCTTAAATTACCTTGACTCATGCTCTTAGGTTAACGCGGCACGGTCTAATCGTGCGGTAACCATCATGTGAGGGACAGTGAGCGCCCACACAACAACTAGTGCCATCCAGAAGAAATCATTATTAAATTCTTGACCTGCAGCTGCCAAAATTCCTGCAATTGCAAAGGTTCCGACTAGTGCTGGTACTCCCGGCAATATGGCCGCTGTAAATGACTTCATCCCATTGCCACCTAAATAAGCGCCTTGACTCCTCTTTAAAACGAGCGTTAGTCGAGCGGTATGTCGCATCGCATGCCAACAGCCGAAGTACACGGCAAAGGCAATCAGTGGAGGTGCAACCAAAGAGAGTGTTAACAAAAGTGCAATATCGATCGCTTCGCGCTTTCTACCCTTAATTAACAATACGAGGAATGAAGCTATACCCACAGCAATTGCTGCAATTAATAATTGATGATCAAATCCCCCGTGCCAATTGATCAGGGCAGGATTCACCTTTTGTAAAGCATCGCTACTTGCGTTGTTTACCAAGGGAATCAAGACCGGGATAAAACCTGATGCAACTGCATATGCAATGCGCGGTAATTTTCTATCAGGTGCAGATCGTCGATCAATCTCGCTCAAAAAGGCCGCATCGCCAATCCCAAAGTGCGTTGCGCTCATGACGACAACGACTATAAAGCCGGCTGTGTTAAACCTTAAAATTGCAATCACAGATACTGCAGCAATTGCTACATAGATAAGAATAAAAAGGATCATGGTCATCGGTTTAGATCGTGGCAAAGTCACAAGGTGATCAAGTGCTCCATGAGGAATACCAACTGCTAAAGCGATTACGGCAATGGTGATCTGCCACCCCATGCTGGAGCTACCAAGCAGATTTGAAAAGATCAGGGAAAGAAGAATCGCGGCAAGAACCGCAAGGGTCGAAAAGTTACGGACCCAGTTAAAGAGCCGTAATTCAATTTCTTTCATCTCTCCCCCAGTTCAATGAACCTTATCAAAGGCTGATGTGGGAAGATTGGATGTGCAGAAATTTGGATACATGGCGATGCTCGCCTTCACCGTGTGTGGCTCTTTCTGGCTAGAAATAGTTCTAAAGACTGGTGTTTTAAGACGGTGGAAAAGAGCTCTGCTTAGCATTCTGCCAGTGAGCTTTTTCTTTATCCTCTGGGATGCTTTTGCAATTGCACAAGGTCACTGGTTCTTCAATCGTGATCGAATGCTTGGGATCTATGGGCCGTTTGATATTCCATTAGAAGAGTTTTTGTTTTTCATTATTGTTCCCTTAGCGGCGATCCTAACTATTGAGGGCGTAACCACAGTCAGACCTCATCTTCGCGAAAAAGAGTTTGGCAAGGATGATCACAAATGATTTATAGTGACATTGCAATCGCTGCCGTTGGCATATCGATCATGATTGACCTATTTTTATTTAAGAACTCTCTTTTAACTCGCTCTGCTTTTTGGATTTCCTACGCAATCATTTTGCCCTTCCAACTTATGACTAACTGGTGGCTTACCCATCTGTGGAATGATGGAAATTCAATCGTGATGTACAACCCAGATGCCATCATTGGTCTTCGAATAGCAGGAGCCCCAATTGAAGATCTGCTCTTTGGCTTCTCACTTGTGCTTACCGTTATGGGTATGTGGGAGTTTTGGGGCCGGCGCGGATTCCAACGCAACAAATAACTACAGTAAAGTTCACCCGTTAGGGGCGGTAGCTCAGTTGGTTAGAGCCCGGAACTCATAATTCCGTCGTCGTCGGTTCGAGCCCGACCCGCCCCACCATAATTTTTAACCTTTAAAGGTAGCGATATCTAAAAGCTCTCCGTTGATGGGTGTATCTGTTGGACAGCTTGCATTTAACTGTGCGATTTCAACTTCAGTGAGCTTGATGTCAACACCCTTGAGTGAATCTAAAATCGATGAGGCTCTAGAAGCACCAGGAATTGGAATTGAAGTTGGGAATTGGTTTAAGTGCCAAGCAATAGTTAAGGCATAAGCAGACACACCTTTGGCATCTGCCATTTCCTTGAACGCGCCAATTTCTCCAGAGGCAATCTTTTGGAAGCTTCTATTGCCACCCAGAGGTGACCAAGGAAGAAATGCGATTCCATATTCATTACATATGTCGATTACTTCAGGCCAGTGACGGTAATTTGGGCTGAATTCATTTTGTACAGAGATAATTCCACCTTGTTGCGGCGTTCCACCGGCTTTAATTGCGTGGCGCAACATTTGAGCGTTGACATTACTTAAGCCAATTTCAGCTACATAGCCGTGCACTTTCAACGTCATAACGTTCTCGAACTGTTCTTCATATGAAATCGCTGGATCAGTACGATGATGTTGCCATAGTGGGATTTTGCTCAAACCCAGTTTGTAGGCCGATGCTTCAACGGCACGATAGAGATAATGTCTAGAAGCATTACGTCCCGAGATTCCGAACATAGTTCCGTCTTTTCCCCGAGTAATTCCAGCTTTTGTGGTGATGACAACTTTGCTCTTTTGTTCAGGCGTTGCTTTCCAGCTCGCAAAAGCTTTTCCTACAATAATTTCATTGTGTCCCATAGTGTTCCAGCTGGGTGCATAAATATCGGCGGTATCTAAAAGAGTAATACCCGCATCTAAGGCGGCATGAATTGCCCCAATTGCCGCATCCGGTTGATTGAGTAAATCTGGGTTCCGCTCATTTGGGAAGGACAAATGCATGCAGCCCATTCCAATTGCTGAGACCGAGTATGGACCGAGTGCGCGCTGAGGAATCATGTGAAGATGTTATTGCAGATTTTGCGCGATCGCTCTCTTTGCCCGATACTTTCCCCATGACATATCAATTGAGAGATTTAAAAGGCCAAGTAATCGTTATCACTGGAGCTACTGCTGGAATGGGCGCCGCCACTGCTAAGGAATTAGTAGAACAAGGGGCCAAAGTTGTTCTTAATGCTCGCAACGAAGCTCGCCTGAAGGAGATTGTTGCCTCACTTGGTGAAGCTAATGCCACCTATGTCGCCGGAGATTGCTCAGAGCCAGATGTCTCACGTGCTGTTGCACAAGCAGCACTCGATAAATTTGGAACGATTGATGCAGTAGTACCGAACGCAGGTATTGGAATGTATGGCTCAATTTTGGATTACAGCGATGATGAAGTAAATCGCATGATGAGAACTAACTACGAGGGCACAGTGCACATTATCCGCGCTTGTCTACCAACAATGATTGAGAAAAAAGCTGGCGATATTGTGATCGTTTCATCCGTTGCAGGCTTCCGTGGCGGCGGGGATGAATCAATTTATGCCGGAACAAAGCATGCTCAAGTTGGTTTAGCTGGTGGACTTGATCGCGAACTTCGCGAAAAGGGTGTGCGCGTTGCACTAGTTTGCCCAGCAGGAACTGAAACAGAGTTTGCCATTGGGTCTGGTCGCACAGCAGGTACTCCAGTACTAGCTAGCTTCCTTCGCTCTGAAGATATTGCTTTTCAAATCACTACGATTTTGAAGCAACCACGTTCAGTGCGAACACACATCTGGACTCTCTGGTCAATTAACCAGCAGTCCTAAAACTTATTTCTTAACTAGATCGGGTTTCCCCCACGTACTGCTACCTCTCATTGTGCACTGATTTTCCTGTGAATCTGGTGTAAGCAAGCGTAACTTTGAGGTATGAGCGATCGAGTTTTAATTGTTATGGATGACGCTTTTGAATTGTCCACTATGGCTGCTGCACTTAAATTACATGGAACAAATGTGATTGGCGAAGCACAAAAAGAGTCATCGGCGATCTTGCTAATGCGAAGCATGCAACCAAATGTGCTCCTTATAGATATGCACTTTTCAAGTGAAAATTCGATCGCAATAGCTACAGCCATCCGCAAGGAATCCCCCACCATTGGCATAGTCATGCTTGTTGCATGTGCCGATCTTCGGTTACTCGGGGATATGACGTGTGACATACCTATTGGGACCAAGGTTGTGATAAAGAAATCGATGAACAGTGTTGCAGCATTATGTGATGTTATT
>CAIXVA010000044.1 GCA_903922745.1 uncultured Actinomycetes bacterium | reverse complement strand
TGCTCGTTGTTTCCGTGATGAAGATTTCCGTGCTGATCGCCAACCAGAGTTCACTCAACTTGATATTGAGATGTCATTTATCGATCAGGAAGACATCTTGGCTGTGGCAGAAAAGATTGTTGCTCGCGTATGGAAAGAGACAGTTAACTATGACATTCCGCTTCCATTGAAGCGTATGACCTATGCCGATGCGATGACGAATTATGGATCTGATAAGCCAGATCTTCGTTTTGATAGTCAACTTGTGGATCTCACATCATTTTTTGCAGAAACTGAATTTAGAGTCTTCCAAGCACCATACGTTGGTGCTGTCGTTATGCCAGGGGGAGCATCATCTGCACGTCGCGAACTCGATGCGTGGCAGGATTGGGCGAAAGCACGCGGTGCTAAGGGCCTTGCATACATCTTGGTCAATGAAGATGGCACATTAGGTGGACCTGTATCAAAGAATCTTTCTGAAAAGGAAACCGCAGGTGTTGTGAAAGCGGCGGGAGCCAATGCTGGAGATGCGATTTTCTTTGCAGCAGGTGAGCGCACCGCATCCTTAAATCTTTTGGGAGCTGTTCGTTTAGAAATAGGTAAACGATGTGACTTAATTCCAGATGGTAAGTGGGAATTTTTATGGGTGGTTGATGCACCCATGTTTGAGCCAACAGATAACGGCGGATGGACAGCTGTTCACCATCCATTTACCGGTCCAAAGCCAGAGTTCACTGCCACATTTAAATCTGATCCCGCTTCTGCACTTGCTTATGCATATGACATCGTTTTGAACGGTACCGAACTCGGTGGTGGATCAATTCGTATTCATGATCGTACGATTCAAAAGGATGTTTTCTCGGTCATTGGTTTAAGTGATGAAGAGGCCAACAGCAAGTTTGGTTTCTTGTTAGAGGCATTCAACTACGGTCCACCTCCACATGGTGGAATCGCACTTGGTTTAGATCGCGTGTGTGCGCTACTTACTGGTTCTGACTCAATCCGCGAAGTTATTGCATTCCCAAAGACTGCGAGTGGAGGAGATCCATTAACAGGAGCCCCAACTCCAATCACTACGGCGCAACGAAAAGAGAGCGGAATCGACTGGGTTCCACAAACGCCGTCAACACCTTCAAAATCACCTCAGGAAAGTTAAGGGTCAGGTAGGCTAACGGTATGGGTCCAGGCGGAATTGCAACGATAATTGCGGCATCATCTCTAGCTGTGATTGCGATCGCGATCGCCTATGTGGTCGTTCGTGTTGGTCGCTTGATTGACGAGGCTAAAGCATCTCTTAAAACGCTCACGGAAGAGACCGCTCCTTTGATTGATGAGGTGCATACAACAGTGACTCTGGTTAATGGTCCTTTGCACAGCATTAATCGTGTCACTAAGAACATTGAAGATTTATCTGACAAGTTCAACGAAGCAACAACAGGTTTCATGAATAAGAACGGCTCTGCAGTTAAAGTTGCTGGCGCCCTTTTGTCAGCGGCTCAAATGAGTAAGGGCCGCTCAAAGAAGAAGAAGGCGGAGTGATCCTAGCTAGTGGAATCCGCCGAGATCCGTTCGCGCTGGCTGCGCTTCTTTGAATCTGACAACCGACAGGGTTTAACCCACACGGTTGTACCCTCTGCTTCCTTGATTGCTGATGATCCAAATCTCTTGCTTGTAAATGCAGGAATGGTGCCGTTCAAGCCTTATTTTTTGGGTGAGGTGACTCCGCCGTATGCACGTGCGACTTCGGTGCAGAAATGTGTTCGTACCCTAGATATTGATGAAGTTGGCAAAACAACTCGTCACGCGTCTTTCTTTCAGATGTGCGGCAACTTTTCCTTTGGTGATTACTTCAAGGAGGGTGCAATTGCACTTGCTTGGGAACTTTTAACCCGCCCGATAGCAGATGGCGGATATGGATTTCCAGAGGAAAAGTTGTGGGTCACTGTTTACTTAGATGATGATGAAGCTGCAGACATTTGGCACAAACAAATTGGCGTTCCGAAGGAACGAATTCAACGACGTGACATGGCAGACAACTTTTGGTCTATGGGAGTACCTGGACCTTGCGGCCCATGTTCTGAAATTTATTACGATCGTGGTCCTGCATATGGCGCAGAAGGTGGACCGATTGCCGATGAAAATAGATATCTTGAAATCTGGAACCTCGTATTTATGCAAAACGAACGCGGCGCAGGGGGCGGAAAAGATAGTTATCCGATTCTTGGCGAACTTCCCGCAAAGAGCATCGACACAGGTCTTGGCTTAGAGCGCACAGCTGCATTGCTTCAAGGTGTTGAAAATATTTATGAAATTGACACAACTATCAAGATTCTTAATCGTGCCTCTGAATTAACTGGCGTGAAGTATGGATCCTCCGAAAAGTCAGATGTTGCGTTACGTGTGATCGCAGATCATGCACGTACATCAGCGATGCTTATCGGTGATGGAGTAACACCTGGAAATGAAGGTCGTGGCTACGTTTTACGGCGCATGATGCGCCGCACGATTCGTAATATGCGTCTTTTGGGTTCAATGGATCCGATTATGTCTGAATTAACAGTTGCTGCAATCGGTGCCATGGGTCCGCAGTATCCAGAGTTAGTTGCTGATAAGAACCGCATTTTATCGGTCAGCGTCTCTGAAGAGGAAAGTTTCTTACAAACGCTAAAGAGCGGTACACAAATATTTGATCTCGCATCAGTTGCATTGAAAAAGAGCAAGGCAACCGTGCTACCAGGAGATGAAGTTTTCAAACTTCACGATACCTATGGTTTTCCATTTGATTTGACACTTGAAATGGCACGCGAAGAAGGTCTTGAAGTCGATGAAGATGGTTTCCGACGCCTAATGAAAGAGCAAAAAGATCGTGCAAAGGCCGATGCAAAGGCTAAGAAATCTGGTCATACAGATGTGTCTGTTTATAAAGCTATTGCGGACAAGAGCGGTAAGACCGAGTTCATCGGCTATGCCCACCAAAGTTCTGAATCTAAGTTAACGGGCATCGTTGTAGACGGCGTTGGGGTAGCAAGTGCATCAGAGGGCGAAGATGTTGACATTGTTTTGAATCGAACACCATTTTATGCTGAAGGTGGTGGCCAATTAGCTGACGGCGGACGTATCACTTTGAGTAACGGTGCAGTCGTTGAAATTGAAGATGTGCAATCACCTGTGCCGGGTCTATCTGTTCACCGCGGTCGTGTAATTAGCGGTTCAATCGAAGTTGGCATTGAAGCACTAGCTGAAATCGATATTGAACGTCGACATGCAATTTCTCGTGCCCACACAGCAACTCATATGGTGCATAAGGCATTCCGTGAAATTTTGGGTGAAACCGCAACGCAGGCTGGTTCAGAAAATTCACCAGGTCGATTCCGCTTTGATTTTCCTGCAACTGGTTCAGTGCCTGTAAGTGTTCTCAACGATGTCGAATCACGCGTGAATACTTTGTTGTTAGACAATCTGGAAGTTACCGCTGAAAGCATGAGTCAAGCAAAGGCAAAGGAACTTGGCGCAATGGCGCTATTTGGCGAGAAGTACGGCGATGTTGTTCGAGTCGTCAGCGTAGGAGACTGGGCTCGTGAACTGTGTGGAGGTACACACGTCGAACGCTCCGGACAACTAGGTGTCATTAAATTATTGAGTGAATCTTCGATCGGGGCTGGCGTTCGTCGTGTCGAAGCACTCGTGGGTGTTGACGCATACAAATTTTTAGCACGCGAACATATATTGTTGAACTCGTTAACAGATTTGATTAAGGGTGCTCGCACTGAAGAATTACCAGAGAGAATTTCTGATCTTCTTAATAAAATGAAGGAGATCGAGAAGGAGTTAGCAACTGTTCGTTCTGCTCAAGCATTGTCGCAGGTAGGAGATCTGGCTAAGTCAGCAAAGGTCATTAATGGCATTTCCTTCATTTCATCTGTGATGGCAGATGGAGTTTCAGGTGATGATCTACGAAAGATTGCGATTGATCTGCGGACTCGCGAAGCTAATTCTGTCGTGGCTCTCATCAGCGCAAATGAGGGTAAGCCTGTTTTGGTAGTGGCAACAAGTGAAGCAGCGCGAACAAGTGGCGTAAAAGCAGGAGCGTTGGTCAAGATTGGATCAACCGTTCTTGGTGGCGGCGGTGGAGGCAAGGATGATTTCGCTCAAGGTGGCGGAACTGATTCCTCAAAGTCGTTAGAAGCATTGACTGCGATCTCAAACGCACTCATTGGGTAAATGATGCAACGCGGACGTCGTATCGCATTTGATTACGGAGATGTACGGATTGGTGTTGCAGTAAGTGATCCTGATTCAATTCTTTCCTCTCCTCTCACAACTTTGAAAGCTACAGAAAAGTCACTTCTCCAGCAGATTTCCGAAATATTTTCAGATATCGAACCAGTTGCAATTTATGTGGGACGTCCTGCTTTACTCAGTGGCAATGAAGGTACTGCCGCCGAAAAAGCGATCGAATTCGCCTCGCTACTAGCCACGATCACACAGATACCAATAGAAATGATTGATGAGCGAATGAGCACTGTCAGTGCTGCTCGTAATCTTCGAGACGCAGGGCGAACTGCAAAAGAGTCAAAGAACGCAATTGATATGGCTGCTGCTGTCGCGATCTTGGAGTTTGCAATCGAAATCGAGAAAAGAAAATGAAATCTCGCTTAGTTACGATTGTTATCTGCCTTGGCCTGGTGGGAGCTTTCTTTGTTTCGCGTTCCGGTCCAAGCATCGCTCCTGATTATCCAACCAATACGGTGATTTCTAGCTCCTCCGAAGTTATTATTGATATACCGTCTGGTTCTGCTGGTTCTGACATTGCAAAGTTGCTCTTCGACAACAATGTGGTCAAATCATCAGATGCATTTTTTAGAGTTGCCGTAGGGGATAAACGCTCTGAAAAGATTGCTCCTGGCAATCACCGACTGACTCAAAAGATTTCTGCACAGCAAGCACTTGAACAGTTATTAGATCCCAACCGGATTCCGAACCTTATAAGAATCTATGAGGGTGGCTGGAAGAGTGAAGTTGTGACCTCTCTCCTGAAGTACGGATTTTCTGCTTCGGAAATATCTAAAGCATTTACAGTTGCACAATTACCGCAGGGATTCACACAGACTGAAGGTCTGCTTTTCCCGGCGCAATACAGTTTTGCTAAAGGTACAACCGCAACTGCAGCGGTACAGGCAATGATCGATCGCTTTATGCATGAGCCAAGTGCTCAACAATTATTACAAGGGTCTAAAGAATTCAAACCGTCACAGTTATTAACGATTGCTTCGATAGTGCAAGCTGAAGGGGATATTGAAGACTTCGACAAGGTATCGCGAGTGATTCGCAATCGTTTAGCCATTGGAATGCCTTTACAGTTGGATTCGACTGTTCACTTCATTAAAAAGGTGCGTGGTCAGATCTTCTTGAGTACTCAGTCCACCTTGATTGCCTCGCCGTATAACACTTACAAAAAATATGGGCTTCCTCCTGGCCCTATTGGCAGTCCAGGACTAGATGCCATAAACGCGGCGATGAATCCAGCCGTCGGGGACTGGTTATATTTCATTACAGTTGCACCTGGCGATACTAGATTTACTAAATCCCTCGATGAATTTAATTCATGGAAGACGCTCTACGAGAAAAACCGAAAGGCGGGTGCATTCAAATGATCTCAGCTGGTGTCCTTGGTTCACCCATTTCGCATTCGCTAAGTCCACTTTTGCATAACACAATGTATAAATTTCTAGGTATTGAGGCTAGTTACAAGGCCTACGAAGTTGCATCAGGTCAGTTGAAAGAGTTTCTTGATAACGAAGGATCGTCTTTGAATTGTCTTTCGTTGACGATGCCCTTAAAAGAAGAGGCTTTAACGATTGCGAATTTAGTGTCAGATGTGTCTCGTCAAATCCAAAGTGGTAACACCTTGCATAAGATAGATGGGTCATGGTGTTTAACTAGCACGGAT
>CAIXVA010000043.1 GCA_903922745.1 uncultured Actinomycetes bacterium | reverse complement strand
GGTGGCGGGTGAAGGATTTGAACCTTCGAAGGCAGAGCCGGGGGATTTACAGTCCCCTCCCATTGGCCGCTCGGGCAACCCGCCAAGGTCGAACAAGTACTGCGGCAATTATGGATAGTGCGAAGGGAAAGGATACCTTAGGCACGTGCGCGTACAAACCGCGCTTTCATCCAGTGAAGGAGCCCTCACCATGGCAGCAGATAGCAGTTTCGACGTAACCTCCAAGATTGACCGTATGGAGCTCGACAACGCCATTAATCAGGCGGTCCGTGAGATTGAAACCCGCTTTGATTTCAAAAATACTGGTTCAAAGATCGAACTCGAAGGCGACAAAGTCTTGATCGAAGCAGATACAGAAGAGCGTGCAAAAGCAGCACTAGACGTTGTTAAGGACAAGATGATCAAGCGAGGCGTTTCACTAAAGCACCTTGATGCAGGCGCTCCACAGTTATCAGGAAAGATCTACAAGATTGCTGCTCCATTGAAGGAAGGCATCTCAACAGAAAATGCCAAAAAGATTGCAAAGATGATTCGTGATGAGGGTCCAAAGTCCGTCAAAACTCAGATCCAAGGTGATGAACTTCGTGTGACATCAAAGAGTCGCGATGATCTGCAGGAAACTATGGCAATGGTCAAAGATGGCGGCTGGGACTTTGCTGTTCAATTTACGAACTTTAGATAATTGAGTAAAAATAAGCTCGGCCTATTATTTGGAATCAGTGCCTACGTCTTGTGGGGCGCCTTCCCTTTGTATTGGCCCTTACTAGAGCCTGCTAACCCGCTAGAAATTGTTTCGCACCGAGCTGTTTGGACGCTGGTTTTCTGTTTCATTGTTCTTGCTGCAACCAAAGCTTTGAAATCAACGTTAGCAACCTTGAAACGGCCAAAGATTGCAGCAAAGTTATTTCTTACCTCCCTGCTGATTTCAATCAACTGGTTGGTTTACATCTGGGCAACAAATAATGGCCATGTTGTTGAGGCGTCTCTTGGTTATTACATCAACCCATTAATCATTATTGGGTTTGGTGTAATTTTATTGAAAGAGAAGATGCGCCGACTCCAATGGGCTGCAGTAATTATTGCAAGTATCGGTGTTTTGGTTTTAACTATAGATTACGGTCGCTTACCGTGGATTGCATTTGCATTGGCAATTTCATGGGGCAGCTACGGACTTATCAAAAAGCAGCTCGGTCTGGGTGCGCTAGAAGGCCTGGCCATTGAAACTTTTATCTCCGCTTTTTTCTACCTGGGATACCTGATTTACATAGGTAATCAGGGCACAGGGCAGTTTGGTCATCACGTTGGATTGACCCTATTGCTGATGAGTGCAGGTGCAATAACTGCGATTCCATTGTTGTTATTTAACGGTTCAGCCACACGGTTACCTTTTACAACTATTGGATTGCTGCAATACATCACTCCAACTTTGCAATTTTCTGTTGGCGTCTGGATTCGACATGAAGATATGCCGACTGCGCGCTGGATTGGTTTCTTGATTATTTGGGTTGCATTAACAACCCTTGGTTTTGATCTTGTTAAATCAAGCAGATCTGTCAATAACAGCGTCGCATAACGACATCAACGCACCAGTTGCATCATTGATGGGTAGTGGGCCAAGTGCCCCACGTGCTTGCTTTGCAATTTGATGTAGCTGCTCACGTGATTCATCCAGTGCTTTGTGATTGCGCAGCGCAACTAAGACTTGCTGAACAGTTGATTCATCTTCGATTGGCGCACTAAGTAATCGTTTTAGATCGGAATCTGCAGGATCATTTGATTTCATGACATTTAAAGTCACAAGAGTTGGAACACCTTCGCGCAGATCTGTTCCAGGTGTTTTGCCTGATTGATTTGATTCGCTAGCAATATCAATAACATCATCTGCCAATTGAAAGGCGACTCCGATCTTTTCGCCAAAGACTGTAACGGTGTCAGTAATATCGGCAGGTGCACCCGAAATCATTCCGCCGTAACGAGCTGATGCAGCGATCAACGATCCTGTCTTATCTGCGACAACTTTTAAGTAATGTTCCAGTGGATCTTGACCTGGGTTTGGGCCTTGCGTTTCCATAATCTGACCAATAACTAAACGCTCAAATGTTCGTGCTTGTAGACGAACTGCTGCTGGGCCAAGGTCGGCCAATAAATCCGATGATTTAGCAAACAAAAAGTCACCAGTAAGAATTGCAATGGTGTTTCCCCATCGCATGTTGGCACTTTCTACCCCGCGACGTAGCGGTGCTTCATCCATAACATCATCGTGATACAGAGTTGCAAGGTGGGTTATCTCGCAGGCAACAGCTGCAGCGATGATGCCATCGCGGGTTGAATCCCCGTATTGCGCAGTTAAAAGGGTCAGAAGTGGGCGTAAACGCTTACCGCCCGCGGCCACAAGGTGATGGGCGGTCTCATCAACAAATGGGTACTCACTTCGCGTATGGCTTCGCAATAACGATTCAACATCGGCCATTTGGCCAATCAACTGCGCTTCTAAAACTGGTGCGACATTTGGAATGCCAAAGGTGGACATTAGCGAATGAAGGTTGCGAGATTAGTTATGAAGTTCAGCAAAGGCGCTGGATAAACACCCAGCGCTACTGTGATGACGGCAGCGATAACAACTGTTGCACGGGTCAAGATTGATGGAATTTCAACACTTGTTCCATCCTCAGTTGCATCGGTGAAGAACATTAAAACAATGACGCGGATATAGAAGAATGCGGCGATCATTGATGAAAGTACGCCAGCGATTACAACGCCCTTAGCTCCACTTTCATATGCTGCAGAAAAAATAGAGAACTTTCCGATAAAGCCGCTTGTTAGTGGAATTCCCGCAAAAGTTAATAAGAAGAGTGCAAAGGAGACGGCCGCAAATGGAGATCGTTTTCCAAGTCCCTTCCAACGATTGAGATCTGTAACTTCGCCAGCTGAATCGCGAACTAACGTCACGACCGCAAAGGCACCAACTGTTGCAATTCCGTATGCGAATAAGTAGAAAATCGTTGCATCAAGGCCTGCTTTGTTAAGCGCAATAACACCTGATAACAAGAAACCTGCATGGGCAATAGATGAGTACGCCAACATGCGCTTTACATCTCGTTGCGCGATTGCGACAAGTGATCCCAAAAGCATTGTCACGATTGCAATACCCGACAAAACAGGATTCCAAGACCACTGTGCGTTAGCAAAAACTGTGTAGTAAATACGAAGCATTGCCCCAAAAGCTGCAACCTTTGTTGCTGCAGCCATAAACGCTGCAACCGCTGTTGGGGCACCTTGGTACACATCCGGTGACCATGCATGGAAAGGAACTGCGCCAACTTTAAAGAGCAATCCAATTGAAAGGAAGGCGATACCGATCAGCAGCAGAACATCATTTCCGCCGCCGCCAACAATGGCTTGTCGTATTCCGGCAAAGTTAATTGAGGCAGAGAATCCATACAGATAGGCAGCACCAAATAGGAAGAATGCTGATGAAAAGGCACCTAGTAAGAAGTACTTAAGGGCGGCTTCTTGTGATGCCAATCGACGGCGACGTGAAAGTCCAGCCATCAAATACAGAGGTAGTGACAACATTTCGAGTGCGACAAACAAAGTAATCAAATCATTAGCAACAGGAAAT
>CAIXVA010000042.1 GCA_903922745.1 uncultured Actinomycetes bacterium | reverse complement strand
TTTGGGATGGGCAACCAGAGCTGAACCGATAGCGACTCGTTGTTGTTCTCCGCCGCTCAGCGTTGCAATAGCTCGATCTCGCAATGGCGCCAGACTTAAGAGATCTAAGACTTCTTCAACTCTTTTGCGCATCACATCATTGGGCAGATTCAACGCTTCCATACCGAAGGCGAGTTCCTCTTCCACGGTATCTGCCACGAAACCATTGGCAGGATTTTGACCAACGATCCCGATCAGATGGGCCATGCCACCGGGTTTAACTAGTTGGGTTGAATGCCCATCAACGCTCACATCTCCCGCCAAAATTCCACCTGTGTGATGCGGAACCAATCCATTTATTAAACGTAGAAGTGAGGATTTACCCGATCCTGTGGGACCGATAACAAGAACCATCTCACCTTCAGCAATTTGAAGGTTCAAGTTTTCTAGAACAGTTTTAGTGGAATTGGGATAAATGAGAGAAACGTTTGAAAACTTAATCATGACAAGCCCAACACAATCAGCGCAGTGAACACAATTGCAGAATCTGCTAATCGCCACTTTATGGGGCGATATCTGGAACGTTTTTTGCTTACCCCGTAACCGCGGCTATCCATTGCTGCTGCTAGATCCAAAGAGCGAGCGAGAGATTCTTCAAGTAATGGAATTGCGACTCGTCGCCATGAGGCAAGACCTCGCAAGGATTGCCCACGAAGTCTTTGGGCCTGACGAATACGGGAAACCGAAGTTACTAACTGTGGCAGGACGGAGGTCGCAATCACAATCGAAATTCCAAATTCATAAATGTAGACCGGGAGTACTCGCAGTAAACGGTGCGGACTTGTCAGCGAAGCGGCTGCACCAAAGAGGACAATAATTGCGCAGATCAAAATACCTTCAGTTAATGCCGATGTTAAACGCTCTGTAGTAACTGTTCCACCAATTCGAATGCCTGGCATCCAGCTAGGAAGTGGAAGAATCGGCAGGGTAAAAAGAGTTGTGCCAGGTATTGGCACACCAATCAAGACGCCAATTATTGTTCTAACGAGCAAAATCCAGGCCGATAATTTCAAGGTCCAATTAAAACTCTTGCCCCACGGTGCATTCTCGCGATTGATGAAAACGACAACTGCGACTGCGCCCACACAAGAAATAGTGAATACGGTGCTATCAAATCGAATGACTGCAATAGCCAATCCGATAGCCCATATCCACCAAGTCAGTGGGTGCAGCGACAGTTTCTTCATAAATTACTTCTTGATCAGTGCTTTAGGAGTTGGGATTTCTACACCACACTCTTTTGCGGGATATCCAGCTAGACCACAGATTAAACCTGAACCTTGAGCACGAATTTTGGCTACTTGTCCCAACACATCAATTCCTTGTGATGCTTTTGCGGTTCGAACACAGGTCGTGATTGTTTTCTTTACCTTTTCACCCTTCGGCGCATATGCAGGGGAACCGAAATCAATTACAACGGCAATTCGTTTGGTGTCTTTGTCAGCTTTAACGCCAGCGCAGATTGTTTTGAAATCCGGTTTTACTCGTGGAGCTACGGAAGGAATGTCATCAGAGCTAAACACGAATGACCAACCTTCAACCGAACCATCTGCAATATCAACAGTTGGCCCTGTCATTGCAGCGGTCCATGCTGTTTTACCTGGTGCTGTTTGGAAATATCCCCAGTAACGCCAACCTTTATTTGCAGCTTGCGCAGAGGGCGTTAGAAAGGATGAGATAAGAATGATTGCGAGAACTATTTTGAACTTCATTGCTGTGGGGCCTCTCAAATATGAAAGAGTCTCACAGGGAGTGAACCGCACTAAGGGTGGATGAATTACTCGACACTTCTAGTGGTAGGAGCACACCCCGCAAACCTCGGCGGGTGTTTGTCTCATCTTCACTTGTTAGGTAATCCGACTTAATTCTTCGAAGAACTTAACCTTCAAAAAATCTTACGGTTGCGGGTCAGCGTCGGATTTTCACCGAACTTCCCCTACCAAGTGAGCTATTTAGTTGTGTGCGAACCAAACCACACCTCTTTCGGCTTGGCAACAAGGCGCGCTAGCCGTAGGCTTTCCAGCATGGAATATAGACGCCTTGGCAGTACCGGAATGTACGTTTCTGAAATCTCATACGGAAACTGGATCACTCACGGAAACCAGATCGAATCAGATGCAGCTATCAAGTGCGTTAAAGCTGCGCTAGAAGTTGGGATCACTACCTTTGATACAGCAGATGTATATGCAGGCACTAAAGCTGAAACAGTTTTGGGTAAAGCGCTCAAGGGCGTAAAGCGTGAATCATATGAATTATTTACAAAGGTGTACTGGCCAACAGGCACAGGCAAGAATGATCGTGGACTTTCTCGCAAGCACATCATTGAGTCTTGTAATGCATCCCTGAAGCGACTTCAGACAGATCATATTGATCTTTATCAAATGCATCGCTTTGACTATGAGACTCCAATTGAAGAGTCATTAAGTGCTTTTGATGATCTGATCCGTGCCGGCAAGGTTCATTACATTGGATTTTCTGAATGGAATGCTGATCAGATCAAATCAGCATTGGCGGTCCAAGATGCACGTGGCTATAACCGATTTGTTTCGAGCCAGCCTCAATACTCAGCCTTATGGCGCGTAATTGAGTCCGAGGTTGTTCCGCTTTCTCAAAAAGAAGGTATTGGCCAAATTGTTTGGTCACCCATGGCTCAAGGAATTTTGACCGGTAAGTACTTACCTGGAAAGAAAGCACCAGCAGGATCTCGTGCAACTGACAAGGGCAGTGGCGCAAACATGATTAAGGGTTGGATGCGAGAAGAGGTTTTGGAAGCTGTACAGAAGTTAAAGCCAATAGCCGATGGCGTTGGCCTGACAATGGGACAGCTTGCTATCGCTTGGGTACTTCAAAATCCAAATGTTTCTAGTGCGATCATGGGTGCCACAAAGCCAAAGCAGGTTAGAGAAAATGTTAAAGCATCTGGTGTAAAGCTAGATGCTGATGTCATGAAGGCAATTGACACAGCATTGGGCAATCTTCCAGAACGCGACGCAAAGAAGAATGACAGTCCGAATCCTCGGGCTTAGTTTTTCTTTTTACTTACCTTAACGTCAGGACGAGGCGCGCGTAGGCGTCGCATTTGTGTTGAACGAAGCCAGGCATACATTCCTAACCCCTTTGTTGAGGTACCAGGGAATTGTGTTTCTACAGCTTTGCGAATTTTTCGCGATAGCAAAAAGCCGTCGATAATTGCAATTAGCAACATCGCATACATCAACGCGATTGCCCCTAGTTGAATTGCTGGCACTGGGAACAGCGTAAGTACAAGCACGACGAAAATAGTGGGAAGAAAATATTCACCAGTTGATCGACGCGAATCTACATAGTTTCGTACGAAGCGACGGGCGGGTCCGCGATCACGTAATGGCAATGCTGATTCTTCTCCGCGCATATATGCGTCGCGTTGGGCAACTCGATCGCTCTTGCCCAGCGCCCTAGAAGCTCGCTTCTGATCTTTTGTCACGATTGGTGCGAGGGAAGAAACTTTGCGCTTTGACTCAGCCTCTTTGCGCTTTGGAGTCGGACGACCTTTGCTCTCATGTGTACTCATGGCGCAACTATAGAGGTCGTGTTGAACCGCCCCTCAACTCGCTTGCCAGACACGGGGGCAGTAGGCTTTGTCCAGTAATAAAACAAGGTCAAAGGTTTATCAAGGAGAGCACAATGACAACTGAAGCAACGACAACAACTGGAATTGCGTTAACTGATGTGGCAGCCTCAAAGGTTTCTGCACTCTTGGCTCAAGAAGGCCGCGACGATCTCAACTTGCGCGTAGCTGTACAGCCAGGTGGATGCTCAGGCCTTAAGTACCAGCTTTACTTTGATGATCGCAACATGGATGGTGACATTGTGCGCGAATTCGGTGCAGTCAAGGTCATCACCGACAAGATGAGCGATCCATATCTATCTGGTGCAACCATTGATTTCGTAGACACAATTGAAAAGCAAGGATTTACTATTGATAATCCAAATGCACAAGGTTCTTGTGCCTGCGGCGATTCATTTAACTAAGTATCCGCACTTTTCGCATTAGTATCCGCACATGAAAATTGGCGTAGCGGGTTCTGTTGGTCTTGATCACTTGATGACCTACTCCGGAAAATTCACAGATTCTCTCGTTGCCGGTTCGCTAGAAAAAGTGTCCTTGTCTTTTCTTGTCGATAGCTTGGATGTTCGACGAGGTGGCTGCGCGGCAAACATTGCCTTTGGTATGGGCGTTCTAGGTCTCAATCCAATTCTCATTGCAGCCGTTGGAAAAGATTGGGCAGATTACGATGCCTGGCTTTCACGCCACGGGGTTGATACCTCCCATGCTTTAGTTTCAACAACATTGCATACTGCGCACTTTGTAGTGACAACCGATCAAGAGCTCAATCAGATCGCATCATTTTTTCCGGGTGCAATGTCGGAAGCCAGAAACATTGAACTCAGTCCGATCATGCAAAAAGTGGGACGTTTAGACATGATGGTGATTTCACCTGATGATCCAGAGGCAATGCTTCGCCATTCCGAAGTTTGTCGCCAACAAGGGATTGCTTTTGCCGCTGACCCATCTCAACAAATGGCGCGCATGTCAGGTGAGGAAATCAAACTCCTCATTGATGGCGCGGCTTATCTATTTTTGAATGAGTACGAGCTTGCTCTTGCTATGCAAAAGACTGGCTGGACCGATCGTGAAATTTTGGAGCGAGTTAAATATCGAGTTGTGACGCTAGGTTCACATGGCGCGAAGGTTGAAAGTGCGGCAGGGGAGTTTGTTCAAGTCGGATGCCCACAGGAAAAGTCCAAAACTGATCCAACTGGAGTCGGAGATTCATTCAGGTCCGGGTTTATTGCGGGGCTTGCATGGGGACTTTCTCACGAACGGTGCGCGCAGCTAGGTGCATTAATCGCCACCTATGTCATAGAAACATTGGGAACCCAGGAGTACCGTTTTACCAACACAGAATTTATTGCCCGATTTGCCGAGGCGTATGGTCAGGCCGCTGCCGACGAAATTGCACCGCATCTTCAATAGATGTGAGGAGCGCCACCACTCCTAGTCAATGTGCTCGTACGACGCTCAGGGCCAATACAAACTATCCTTACCCCCATGCCTCGCACCTTGTTTTCGCGCTTACGAGCACTGCTCATCCTCATTCCTGTCCT
>CAIXVA010000041.1 GCA_903922745.1 uncultured Actinomycetes bacterium | reverse complement strand
GCGTTTTCAATTGGCGGTCCAGTTTGCGCAGTTAAGTCTGTAGAAAAACTGACCAAAGTTAGAATCAACAATTTTGTTGTCGTTGATTTTGAAGCCTTCAAAAAAGTTGTCGATGCAATTGGTGGAGTCGAAGTTTGTTTAACTTCGCCAGCCTACGATCCAGTCATACCTGGACAAGGTGGGTCTGGCTTAGATCTACCAGCTGGATACAGCACAATTTCTGGTGAGCAAGCTTTGGCATTCGTTCGTGCTCGTGAATCACTAGGTGACGGTAGTGACCTTAGTCGCATTACTCGACAACAAGAATTTATTGGATCTATGATCCGCGGCATGACTGATAAGGGATTACTGACAAATCCTGGAATGATTTACCGAGTATTAAGCGCTGTTACTTCTTCAATTACAACAAATAGCGAATTTGCATCAATTGCAGCACTACAAGACTTTGCGCTTTCCCTTGGATCCCTAAAGCCAAGCAAAATCAACTTTGTAACTACGCCTTACGAAATGGTCGGCAAGGGCAATGTTGGCTGGACCTCCGAAGCAGACGAGTTATGGACCGCAATTCGAATGGATCAGCCGTGGCCGCTTGTTACTCCAAGTCCTTCGTCAACTCCCGCTAATTCAACATCAACCCCAAGTGTTCCGGTGGTTGCTCCTTCGGCTTCAGCAACACCATCGGCATCCAGCACTTCAACCGAAGGCACTGCGGCTGCAGCCACTTGCACAAAAGGAAACAATCGCGTTAAGAAATAAACTCTAGACTCTTAAATTCTTTAACTTGATTTTGAGCGACTTGTTATGAAGCCAACGCCCCACGACATTTGCATAGTTGCTAAAACTATTGGTAGCCAAAGCGCGCCACTGCGTGCTCGCTTAGCCAGACTCAATGATGAAATTAAAGTCAGTAGAACGTAACTGAAAGGCGCCAAGAATCCCCAAAAGGCAAGTGGAAATATTTGAAGAAAGCTTCCTACAGATGCAGCCATGGTGCCTCCGATAACACCGATAACCGCAACTGGTGGTGCGTAGTACCGAAGGGCCGACCTGCGGGTTCGCGTTTCTGGATGACGACGCATAACTTCATGACGCCAAGATCCATATTCAAAATACTGTCTTGCTAATTTACGCACCGAGGGGCGCGGTCGATAAGTGACAAATAGTTCTGGGTTAAACCAGACCGTGCCACCTGTCTCGCGGATTCGGTGATTCATTTCCCAATCTTGAGCACGAGTGAATGCTGGGTCGTAACCACCAACTCGATCAAGTGCACTTCGCTTAAAGACACCTAGGTAAACCGTTTCAGTTGGTCCCTCACTGCCACCCGTATGAAACGAAGCTGAGCCAACGCCCAGAGGAGAAGTCATCGCAGCAGCCACCGCTTTTTCGAAGCTGGTAACACCACGTGCGCCCATGATGCCGCCAACATTATCGGCGCCGGTTCGCTGCAGTGTTTCAACTGCCAAGCGAATGTAGCCATCAGAAAGTTCACTGTGCGCATCCACTCTGACAACGATCTCTTGAGTCGTGGTGGCTAACGCTGCATTCAAACCTTCGGGTGTGCGACCCGTTGGATTTTGCACTGAACTCACGCGCGAATCCCCGGCACAAATGCGGCCTGCAACTTCATTTGTTTTGTCTGTAGATGGCCCAAGCGCTAAAACCACTTGAATTTGGCCGGCATAATCCTGCGACAAAATCGCCAGTACTGAGGCTTCCAAATAGTTCTCTTCGTTAAGAACCGGCATCACTACCGCTACATCTGGCCACTGCATCACAAGATAACGCTATCGGTTAACTAAACTGATTTCATGGCACGTATCTCTGTAATCGGGACCGGATATCTAGGCGTTACTCACGCAGCTTGCATGGCTAGTGTG
>CAIXVA010000040.1 GCA_903922745.1 uncultured Actinomycetes bacterium | reverse complement strand
TCCAGCGCCGATGACGCCAACTGTTGGAAAGGCTTTGCTCACCGGCTTATCGTAGATGAATTACATCAGCAGATTGAACATGGGTCCCATCATCCAAGATGAGGGCTCCGATATCTGAAATCGATTCGGCTACGGCCAAGTGTGTGGCCCCGCCTGGATACTCAACACGAACTTCCTTACCCAAGGTGGCGCTTACATGCATGTACAGCGGTTGAACTTCGTCGATCCCTTGATCCCATTGCACAAAATGCTCTTCGAACTCTTCAAGTACTTCACATAAAATTTCATCGCGAGTTAGATCAACTCCGCCTTCGATTAATAGGGAGGTCGCAGTTTCAACAGGAAGTTGATCTTCATTCATCCCAACATTGATACCAATACCAATTACAACTCCGTCGCCAACTACTTCGGCAATCAGACCTGAGACTTTTTTATTATTAATCAAAATATCATTAGGCCATTTAACTGTTGCATGAAATGCATGCAAGGTTTTTGCAACACTGTATCCAGCGATTAATGGGATCCATCCCCAGTCGTCGCGATTACGTTGTGGTTCTATATAAAAAGAAAATAACAATGCAGTTCCTTTGGGTGCTTCAAATGTGCGATCTAGTCTTCCTCGCCCTGCACTTTGAAATTCTGCAGTGATGACATCACCTACTTGTGCATTCCCATCGCGCACACGTTGCACTAAATCTCCTTGCGTTGTACTCGTGAGTTCAACCACGCTTACTCGCCAGTAAGGCGTAATTAATCGATTGATCTCTGCCGGATCAAGCGCTGCACTTAACAATTCTTCGCCCACGACTAGTACCGTACGCCTATGAACCGAGATCTGCATACAACTGCCGGAAAAATAGAAGATCTTCGAGATCGTGTTGAGGAAGCCGTCCATGGCGGATCCGAGCGTGCCGTTGAGAAACAGCACTCAAAAGGCAAGAAGTCTGCTCGCGAAAGAATTGAATTACTTGTTGATGCCGATTCATTTACTGAAATCGATGAGTTTGCGCGTCACCGTTCAACACAATTTGGAATGGAAAAGAATCGCCCGTACGGTGATGGCGTAGTTATTGGAACAGCAACGGTTGATGGTCGTCCAATAGCTTTGTATTCACAAGATTTCACAGTAATGGGTGGATCACTTGGTGAAGTTCATGCAGACAAGATTGTAAAGATCGCTGAGTTCGCACTTAAATCTGGAATTCCTTTAATTGGCATTAATGACTCTGGCGGAGCTCGTATTCAAGAAGGAGTTGCATCTCTTAATGGATACGGAAAAATCTTCCGCCTGAATACCAGATCATCAGGTGTAATCCCTCAAATCTCACTAATCCTTGGACCATGTGCTGGTGGATCTGCATATTCACCTGCTCTTACCGATTTCACTGTCATGGTTAATGAAACCTCACATATGTTTATTACCGGACCAGATGTTATTAAGACGGTTACAGGTGAAGAAGTTGGGATGGAAGAGCTTGGTGGTGCGCGTACTCATAACACTCGTACCGGTAACTCACATTATCTAGCAGAGAATGAAGAAGATGCGATTGATTATGTCAAAGCGCTTCTTTCATACCTTCCATCAAATAACATGGACGCGGCGCCTCATCTGCCCCCAACTGAAACTTTGGAAAAGAAGACTTCCGATATCGCATTAGATACTTTGATTCCGGATAGCCCTAATCAGCCATACGACATGAAGGTTTTAATTCAGGCGCTAGTTGATGAAGGTGAATTCCTCGAAGTTCATGCACTCTACGCACCCAACATTGTTGTTGGATTTGCGCGGATCGAAGGTGAATCAATTGGAATTATTGCTAACCAGCCCAATCAATTAGCAGGAACACTCGATATTAATTCGAGTGAAAAAGCAGCACGATTCTTGCGTTTCTGCGATGCCTTCAATATTCCAATTCTTACTCTTGTAGATGTTCCAGGATTCTTGCCTGGTACAGAACAAGAATGGGACGGAATTATTCGTCGCGGAGCTAAATTACTCTATGCATACGCTGAAGCATCTGTCCCGCTCGTAACACTTATTACTCGTAAGGCTTATGGCGGTGCGTTCATTGTTATGGGATCTAAATACCTTGGAAGTGATATTAACTTCGCGTGGCCAAGTGCAGAAATCGCAGTAATGGGAGCACAAGGTGCGGTAAATATTTTGTACCGCAAAGATTTAGCAGATGCTAAAGACCCTGAAGCAAAGCGTGCTGAGCTGGTAAAGGATTACAACGAATCTCTTGCAAACCCATATTTGGCTGCAGAACGCGGAACTATTGACACTGTTATTGAGCCTAGCCAATCTCGTGCCTACATCACAAAGGCTTTTAGAACGTTAAAGACAAAGCGCGATATTTTGCCTGCACGCAAGCACGGAAATATTCCTTTGTAATGAAATTTGAAATTACATCAGGAAATCCAACACCTGAAGAGTTGGTTGCGATTGAGGCCGCCATGGCGCAGCACAAACGTGAAGAGCTCACTCCCGTGATTCGCCGAAGCGTGTATGGGTTGCCACAGTTGCGACAACCGCTTCCTCAGCAAATTACATTTGGTGCAAGAAGGTTTGGATAACAATGCCGACTATTGTTTTAGCTTCGCAGTCAACGAGCCGACGACGTTTACTGGAGTCAGCTGGGCTATCTCCAAAAATCATTGTGAGCAATGTTGATGAAGAGACAGATTTTTTTAATGCGATGCACCCAGCGGATTTGGTTATTGCCCTAGCAATTACAAAGGCCCACACAGTCCGCGAACACATCGATTATCCAGCGATCATTATTGGCTGCGACTCAACTTTCGAATTTGATGGCGTTTCATTAGGAAAACCGGGAACTCCAGATATTGCGACGGAGCGTGCAAAGAAAGTCCGAGGCAATTCGGGCCTACTTCATACGGGTCACTGCATAATTGACACCGTCAAAGATGTTGAAATATCAGATCGCGTAACCACAAAAGTTACTTTTGATCATATGAGTGACGAGGAAATTGCAGATTATGTTGCAACGGAAGAACCACTTCATGTTGCGGGCGGATTTACTCTTGATGGTTTTAGCTCTCCCTTCATCCCTTCAATTGAAGGTG
>CAIXVA010000039.1 GCA_903922745.1 uncultured Actinomycetes bacterium | reverse complement strand
TTGCAAAGATATGTCCTTCAGTTGGAATTGGTGAGATGGATAAAGTGAAAGCACAGTTATTAGTGAAGACCGATAAGGATTTCAGATGAAGAAGCTTCTTGCGGTTCTTTCATCCATCCTTCTCTTGAGTGGCTGTTCTGCACTTGAACCAATTCAAGTCAAGGGCGAGGTTGTTAGTTGTTCCTCTATTAAGACCGGAGAATCAACTTCGCTGCCCTTGGAATGTCTAGATGGTGGACCAGGAGTTGCAGTTGATGCGATACGAGGACCTGCCATTGTTAATGTGTGGGGCACCTGGTGCTATCCATGCCGAGAAGAACTCCCACACTTTGCACATTTCCTAGCGAAATACCATGAGAAGGTTGCTGTAATAGGTATTGCTGTTGAAGAGAAGAACACATCTTCGGTTAAGAAATTTGTTGAATCTCATGGAATGTCTTGGCCAATTCTCTATGACGCAAATGGAACCACTAAAGAGAAATTCGGAATGGGTGTGCCCGTGACATGGTTTATTGATCAAGATGGCAAGGTAGTTCACAAGCAGTTTGGTCCTTTTAAATCAACTGAAGAGCTCGAAATTGCTGCAATAAAATATTTAGGAATCAAATGATTTTTGATGTGATTTTCTTACTCGTCGCACTCGGTGCTTTCTTTAATGGCTTTAAGAATGGCTTGGTTAAAACTCTTCTGAGAGCCGCGTTCTTCCTTGCTGGTGGCATTGCAGCGATGTATTTAGTTGTGAAATATGACCAAGCAGGTTGGCTGATTGTTGCAATCATCGCTGGTGCATATGCAGCAGCGTGGGTGGGAACTCGTATTGCCGAAGGATTAAAGTTAACAATTATTAGAGGACCTTTGCGTTTGGTTGACTCACTAGCAGGCAGTGCCTTTGAAGTTGGAAAATACATCCTGCTCTTCTTTGTAATTGGGACAATCCTCTTGTGGGCGCCATGGACACCAGGTCAAAACGATGTCTCCAAGAGCAAGGTCTATCTACAAATAAATAAGCATGCACCTAAGTTAATTGAAGATATACGGCACCAAGTTGAGAAGGCTCTTACTAATCCTCGTCTTTAGAGGACTTCAACCCTTCTGAAATCAGCTTCATCACATTGGGATCAGCCAACGTTGTTGCATCTCCTACTGCTCGATTTTCTGCAACATCTTTAAGCAGGCGCCGCATAATCTTGCCACTTCGAGTCTTAGGCAATTCATTTACAACCATTATTTGACGGGGTTTAGCGATTGCGCCAATTTCTTTAGCAACATGATCACGTAAAGCTTTGATGAGAACATCGCCATCTGCATGCTCAATACCGCCACGAAGAATTACGAAGGCAACAATTCCTTGGCCAGTTAGAGCATCGGCGGCTCCAACAACAGCGGCTTCAGCAACTGATTCGTGTGAAACAAGTGCTGATTCGACCTCTGTTGTTGAAATGCGGTGACCAGAAACGTTCATCACATCATCAACGCGGCCCATCAACCAGATTGCGCCATCGTCATCAAGTTTTGCACCGTCACCTGCAAAGTAAATTCCTGGGAAACGAGACCAATATGTTTCTTTGTAACGCTCATCTTCGCCCCATACACCGCGCAACATAGATGGCCATGGTTGATCAAGGATGAGAAAACCACCATGTCCATTAGGAACAGGCACTCCTTTATCATCAACAACCTTGGTGCTAATTCCAGGAAGTGCTTTCATTGCAGATCCTGGTTTTGTTGCAGTGACTCCAGGAAGTGGTGAAATCATGATTGCGCCAGTTTCTGTCTGCCACCAGGTATCGACGATTGGACATTTATCTTTACCAATGGCGCTGCGATACCACATCCATGCTTCAGGATTAATGGGTTCGCCAACTGAGCCGAGCAAACGTAGAGATCCAAGATTAAATTTATTAGGAA
>CAIXVA010000038.1 GCA_903922745.1 uncultured Actinomycetes bacterium | reverse complement strand
GTCGTCCACGTCCGGTTGCCTCATTGACATCACCAGTAACGCGATCAGCTTCTGGAACCAGCGCGTTAATAAGTGTTGATTTACCAACACCAGAATGCCCAACTAAAACAGATATTTTGCCTTCTAGGACTTGGTGCAACTTTGCTAAATCCTTGGCACGAGATTCACTTTTGATTGCGGTGTGAATAATTTCAATGTCAAGTTCGGCATACTCTTCAAGAAATGGCGGAACTTCGCTGATATCTGTTTTTGTCACAACAATCTTAGGAATAATTCCTTCGGTAAAGGCAGAAACTAAAAAACGGTCAATTAATCCACGACGTGGTTCAGGGTTAGCCGCTGCAACAACAATTACTAACTGATCAATATTTGCAACGATTGTTCGCTCTACTTGTGCTGCATCATCGACGGTACGGCTTAAAGAATTACGGCGCTCTTGCACTGCAACTATTCGAGCAAGGGAGCCATCGGATCCAGTTACATCTCCAACAATAGAAACATTGTCACCGGTAACAACTGATTTTGGTCCAAGTTCGCGTGCACGCATGGCCGTAAGGATGGTTCCATCTTCAGTAATACATGTCTGACGGCCGCGATCTACAGTTGTAACTAATGCTGAAATTGCATCACTATGTGATGGGCGGTCTTTACTTCGTGGGCGTGTACTACGAGATGGGCGTACTCGCGCATCTGATTCATCGTATTCGCGTGGACTCATAGTAAAAGCGAGCTCCACAGCCCTGGAAAATCTGGAAGTGTTTTACGAGTGGTCGCAATGTTTTCTACTTCAATTCCTTTGATCACAAGGCCCAGCACAGCGCCAGCTGTTGCTAATCGATGATCGTCATAGGTATGAAAAACCCCGCTATGTAGTGGTGCCGGGGTTATATGCAAAGCAGTATCTTCTTCTACGACATTGCCGCCTAATGCGTTTATCTCACGGGTTAACGCAGCTAATCGATCTGTTTCATGTTTGCGCAAATGGCCGATTCCGCGCAAATGCGACGGTGAGTCGGCAAGAGCTGCCAAGGCTGCAATTGAAGGGGTTAATTCACCTACGTCATGCAGATCAACATCGATTCCATGAATTTTTCCGGTGCCAATTATTGTTAGACCGTTATCTCCAAAAGAAAACTCTGCGCCCATTTTTGCAAGAATGACACGTAATTGATCACCTGGTTGCGTGGTTTTCATTGGCCAATCTGCAATTGCAACTCGACCACCACACACCATTGCAATTGAAAGAAAAGGCGAAGCATTAGAAAGATCTGGCTCTATAACTAGATCTAAACCATGTAAAGCACCTGGCTGAACTTTCCACGTTTGTGCAACTGAATCAACCTCTACCGTTGCACCAAATTGGCGCAACATATCTACCGTCATTTCAATATGTGGCATTGATGGCAAAGATCCGCCCTTGTGCTTAACAGTTATTCCCTTGGTAAAACTTGGTGCTACTAAAAGTAAGGCGGAAAGGAACTGACTTGATTCGCTGGCATCAATTGTTATTTCTCCGCCGTTGATTTTTCCAATGCCATTCAATTTCAAGGGCAAGCTATAGCGCTCTTCGTGATCGATTGATACACCAAGCTCTTCAAGTGCCTTGATTACCGGCCCTAGCGGGCGTTCATATGAACGTGGGTCCCCATCAAAAACGACTTCACCAGTTGCTAGTGCAGCCAGTGGAGGTAAGAATCGCATTACAGTTCCGGCATTTCCGACATCTATTTTAACTCCGCCACGCAGTGACGCTGGAGTAACAATCCATTGCAATTCTTCGTTTCCATCGACAACCGCTGTGGTCTCTTCGATTCCTATTCCTAGTGCCTTCAAGCCAGCAACCATTAATTCGCTGTCACGCGAGACAAGTGGGCGGCGCAACGTTGATGGGCTCTTTGCTTGGGCTGCCAAAATCAGAGCACGGTTAGTAACTGATTTAGATCCGGGAATGACAACGCTGATATCAACTGATGTAGCACCGCGAAAAATCGCTGGCCAGTGAGCGTTGTTTGTCATCGCCTTATTCTAACCCGTGCCGATACCTGCGATACCCTTGAATTATGTGTGGTCGTTATGCGCAAACAGCCGATATGCGTGAACTAATGGAGCAGTTCGAGGTAAGTGGTACCTCGCCACAAAGCTCTTTGCCATTCAACTGGAATATCGCACCAACAAATCCAATTTATATTGTTCGTGCCAATGACCGAACTGGAAATGACACCAAGGGTGAAAAGGCATTAGCAACTGTGTCATGGGGATTAATTGGTCCCTGGTTAACAGATATGCACGAAGCACGAGCTTCGCAATCTCGAGCAATCAACGCCCGTAGTGAATCTATTCATGAGAAACCAACATTTAGAAATGCATTTAGATCCACACGCTGTTTGATTCCAGCATCTGGGTATTACGAGTGGGCAACTGCTCTAGGCCAATATCGACCTAAACAACCTTTCTATATTTCTGCGCGAGATGGCCAGCAACTTCCGATTGCAGGAATCTGGAGCAGTTGGACTGCGCCCAGTGGCGAGGTGATTGAAACTGCATCGATCATCACGCAAGAAGCACAAGGCGAGCTAGAAAGTATTCATAGCCGCATGCCAGTTTTTATGCCACCTGATCGTTGGGAGTCATGGCTTAATCCCCGAAATACTGATGTGAATGAATTGAAATCCTTAATGATCGTTGAGCACCCAGAATCCATCGTGATCGCTCGTCCAGTTTCAGATGCGGTAAACAGTGTGGCAAATAATGGAAAAGAGTTAACCGTTGAAACGCCTTTGGGAGAGCCAGAAACCCTCTTTTAGCGATAGTGTTTTACGCGATGTCAACAGAACTAGTTAAAGAGAACTCAGCGGATACTGCTGTCCGCTTCGAGTCAGATTCTCGGGGCAATAATTATGCATCCTGATGAAGAGGTTATTGGTGCTGTTGGTTTAACTGAAATGGTCGTGCGCCCTGGAGACACATCTGTTGCAATTGGTATTGGTGATCTTCCAATCATCGCGCCATCGCTATTAATCAACTTAATGGAGCATGCAGCAATCTTGTCTTTAGATCTTTTCTTAGAGCCTGAAGAGACAACAATCCCGATAAGCGTTGAATTTATTTCACTTTCACCGGCCAGTATTGGCGCTGAACTTCGCGGTACTTCACGCGTAATTGAAATTGAAGGAAAAGAGTTAACTTTCGAATGCGAAGTCTATGAACATGATCGCCAGATAGCAGCAGCCCTAATAAAAAGATCAACGGTGGAACGAGTATCTTTCCTCGCTCGCACCGCTGCTCTTAATCTTGTTCAGGATATAAATAAAAACTAAGCTTTTTTGGTAGCCCAAAAGATCTCTGCAATCTCATCGATCTTTGCGATCAATGAATCTGCAACTGCAACATCTTGAGTTCCCTTTGTGCCTGCAGCGCCTGCAAGCTTTGTTGCCTCATTAAACAATGAGTGCAACTGTGGGTATGCCTCGAAGTGTGGAGCCTTGAAGTAATCAGTCCACAGCACCCATAGGTGCTCCTTAACCTGATGTGAACGCTCTTCCTTGATCGCCACTGAACGTGAGCGGAAATCTGCATCTGAATTAGCTGCGTACTTTTCCATGCATGCCTTTACAGATAGCGCTTCAATCTTTGCCTGCGCTGGATCGTAAACACCACATGGAAGATCGCAGTGTGCGTAGACAGTTGTCTTTGGTGCAAACATTTTGTTCTCCCTATTGCCACTAAATTGCTCGGTTATGGTGCGAGACTACCGCCCGTGAGCAAATTTGGTACAGTCAGGGTTGCAGGTGGCTCCATGCTTCCCGCATACCGAGACGGCGACTGGTTATTAGTTAGCTGGCTAGATTCCGCGCCAGGTTTAGAGGCGGTTGGAAATTCCCTTGTAAGCAAGGTTGTAGTTGTTGAGCGCGAAGAACGACCAGGAATCTTTTTGGTGAAACGAGTGCAGAAATTTCATGCAGGAAATTACTGGGTACAGGGTGACAATGAAGAAAGCACTGATTCACGCAGCTGGGGATGGATTCCAGCAAACGAGGTTGTTGGTGTGGTTTTGATGCGATTTAAGAAAAGCCGGACCAAAAAGTAGCGCAGTCAAGCGCTCGTAATAATTGCTTGGCTCTTATTCCACCAGTTAGCGCGTGAAGGCTTCGAGCAATAATGCTTTTTGCTCGTCCTCGTGCAAATGATGACTTCCAGTTGCAGGAGAAGCAGTTGCGCGACGAGAAATACGACGCAAGGTGCGAGCACCAAATCCATGTCCACCATGTGCTTCAGATGTGCGCAGTGCAATGTGTGACCATGGGCCTTGGTTTGCAGGTTCATCTTGAACCCATAGCAGGTTTGCATTTGGATGCTTGTTAGCTTCTGCAACCATTTCATCAACCGGAAGAGGATACAAAAGTTCAACTCGAACAATTGCAGTTCCGGTCTCACCAAGCTTTGTTCGCTCCGCTACTAAGTCGTGATAAATCTTTCCTGAACAGAAAATAACACGAGAAGCATTGTGTACTGAATCATCTCCAATGACTTCTTGGAAGTATCCAGTTGTAAAGTCACTTAGTTTTGATGCAGCTGCCTTTAGGCGAAGCATTGACTTAGGTGTAAAGACAACCAACGGACGTCGCGCAGGATTCTTTGCGTGCCAACGAAGCAAGTGGAAGTAATTGGCCGGGCTTGCTGGTTGTGCGACCGTCATATTCTGTTCTGCACATAGTTGTAAGAATCGCTCAATGCGTCCAGAAGAGTGATCTGGTCCTTGTCCTTCATAGCCATGTGGAAGAAGTAGTACAACCGAAGATCGCTCGCCCCACTTTTGAAGAGCCGATGAAATGAATTCATCAATAATTGTTTGAGCACCGTTGGCAAAATCTCCAAACTGGCCTTCCCAAAGAACTAACGCTTCTTCGCGCTCAAGGCTGTATCCATATTCAAAGCCCATAGCAGCGTATTCACTGAGCAATGAGTCGATAACAAAGAACTGGTTTTCATCACTAATAAGTCCGCGAAGCGGTGTCCACTCATTGCCATTTTCTTTATCAATGATTACCGCATGACGGTTTGAGAAAGTTCCACGGCGGGCATCTTGTCCAGCAAGACGAATTGGGTGACCTTCTTTAAGAAGTGAACCAAATGCCAACATTTCACCGGTAGACCAGTCGATTGTTCCATCATTGAGAGACTCAACTCGCTTTGCAAGTTGCGGAGTTAACTTAGGGTGAACGCTAAAGCCTTCAGGAACCGCAAGTTGAGTTGCAGCAATTTCGCGGGCAAGATTTTCAGAAATTGCAGTACTAATTGCTTCTGGTTCTGGAGCAATAGGCGCCTTGAAATTTGCATCATGTTCTGGCTCGATATTATTGACAGCTGCAAATATTGACTCGAGCTGTGTTTGGTAATCGTTTGCAATTCCTTCAGCTTCTTCAGGGGTTAAATCACCACGACCAACAAGTGCTTCGGTATACAAAGTTCGTGTTGAACGCTTTGCATCGATCATCTTGTACATCAATGGTTGAGTAAAGCTTGGCTCGTCACCTTCGTTATGTCCGCGTCGGCGGTAGCAAACCATGTCAATCACAACATCCTTGTTGAATTCTTGACGATACTCAAAAGCCAAACGTGCGACTCGAACACATGCTTCTGGATCATCACCATTTACATGGAATACCGGAGCTTGTGTGATCTTTGCGAAATCAGTTGAGTACACAGATGTACGTGCCGCATGTGGAGATGTTGTAAATCCAACTTGGTTGTTAATAACAATATGAATTGTGCCGCCAGTACGGTAACCAGGAAGGCCCGCTAACTGCATAACTTCGGCGTTAACACCTTGACCCGCAAATGATGCATCTCCGTGCATAAGAATTGGCATTACGGAGTAAGCATTCTTTACATTCATGCGGTCCTGCTTTGCACGAACAATGCCTTCTAATACTGGGTTTACAGCCTCTAAGTGAGATGGATTTGCTGCGAGATACACATTTGTCGTTGCGCCCGCATCAGTTGTGAATACCCCTGATGTTCCTAAGTGGTACTTCACATCGCCAGAGCCTTGAACCTGGTTTTCTGTGTAGTGACCTTGGAATTCTTGAAAGATTTGACCAGCTGATTTTCCGGCAACATTTGCAAGAATGTTCAGACGACCACGGTGTGGCATTCCGATACAGACTTCATCCAGTCCGCGTTCTGCGGCTGACAAAATAATTGCATCAAGAAGTGGGATTACAGATTCTCCACCTTCAAGTGAGAATCGCTTTTGTCCAACAAACTTTGTGTGAAGGAATGACTCAAAGGACTCAGCACTATTGAGTTTGCGCAGGACGCGCAATTGTTCGTCGCGAGGCAGCTTGGCATATCCAACTTCAACACGAGTTTGAATCCACTCGCGCTCTTCGCGATTTTGGATATACATATACTCAACGCCAACTGAACGGCAGTATGCATCACGCAATATGCCAAGAATCTTGCGTAGAGTCATGAAGCGTTCGCCGCCAAAACCACCTGTGGCAAATTCGCGATCAAGATCCCATAGCGTCAAACCATGTGTAACAACATCTAGATCTGGATGTGAGCGCTGAATGTATTGAAGGGGGTCGACATCTGCCATCAAATGGCCGAATGTTCGGTAAGACTGGATCAACTGCTGAACACGGGCGGTCTTACTGATTTCTTCATCACGCGAGAAAGCAAAATCCTTTGCCCAGCGAATTGGCTCGTAAGGAATACGAAGAGAACTAAAGATTTCATCGTAGAAACCTTCTGCGCCTAACAAGTACTCGTGCATGCGGCGCAAGAAATCACCAGATTGTGCGCCTTGAATAATGCGGTGGTCGTATGTGCTTGTAAGGGTAATTACCTTGCTAACAGCCATCTCTATCAGGGTCTGCTCACTTGCGCCCTGGAACTCTGCTGGGTAATCCATCGCTCCAACGCCAAGAATGAGGCCCTG
>CAIXVA010000037.1 GCA_903922745.1 uncultured Actinomycetes bacterium | reverse complement strand
CCCTTAACAGTATTGATTTCACCGTTGTGTGCAATAAAGCGATACGGGTGCGCAAGTGGCCATGAAGGAAAAGTATTTGTGGAAAAACGTGAGTGAACTAGAGCTAAAGGTGAAACAACGCGCTCATCAGAAAGTTCAGGGAAAAACTCTTCTAGCTGTCCCGTTGTGAGCATTCCCTTGTACACAATGGTCTGTGATGACAATGAAGGAAAATACAGATCAAGTGCGTGCTCAGCGCGCTTTCGCAGACAAAATGCAAGGCGGTCTAGGGCAATACCTGTTTCACCATGTGCGCCTGCTACGAATACCTGATGGAAATCTGGCATCACAGATAAAGCTGTCTTACCCAATGATGTGGAGTTAATCGGAACTTCGCGCCATCCAAGAACTGTTAAACCTTCTTCTTCAGCAATCTTTGCAATATCGGCCTTTACATCCGCCCCTTGCGCAACAAAAGCGATACCAGTTGCATATGCATTGGCGGCTGGAAGTTTGAAATCAACTACTGCTTGGAAGTAAGCATCTGGAATGCGAATTAGGATTCCTGCGCCATCACCGCTATCTGGTTCAGCACCCGATGCGCCACGATGTTCCATATTACGAAGCGCCGTTAGCGCTTTGGCAACAATTTCGTGCGTTGCAACTTTGTTAAGTGTGGCAACCATCGCAACACCGCAAGCATCATGTTCGTGGGCAGGGTTATAGAGCCCTTGTGCTTGTGGATAATTGGATGCAAGTGCCATGTGCGAAGCTCCTACAGAATGGTCCTACGTGTTGAGGGACATCCTTGGCCCGGGCCTTACTTAATGCGAAATGGTAGCAACAAGTAGATAGAAGGGAAGCCTCAGGACTGGCTAATTAGATGCCAGAGATATTGGCGATTTGGCCAATTCCAGCGGTGATGGCCATGCCTAAGCAGCCACCGATCATGACTCGGATGGTTGGAGCTAAAACCTTTGAGCCTGATGTTCGAGCGCTGACAATTCCAGTCAATAGCAATCCCACCATGGTGAAACCAACAATGCTCCACGCCTTGGCACCTAACGTTGGAGCAAAAGCGCCAGCAAATGGAATCAAGCCACCCAATGTAAATGAGATGGCAGAGGCGATAGCAGCTTGCACAGGTCGCGCCTTTGTATGTGGGTGCTGACCAAGTTCATCGCGCAAATGTGCTTCAAGTGGATCCTTGCGATGCATTTCAAGTGCAACCTGTAGCGCAAGTTCGGGGGTTAATCCACGATTGATATAAATATGTTGTAGCTCTTGCAACTCACCTTCTGGGTCTGCTGCAAGATGTTCAATTTCTAATAAGCGATCTGACTCTTCTACATCATTTTGTGAGCGAACAGAAACATATTCGCCAACGGCCATCGACATTGCTCCGGCGGTAATTCCCGCGATACCTGCGGTAACTAGAAAATCATTTTTTCCGGCGGCTGCAACACCAATCATTAAAGATGCAGTTGAAACAAGTCCATCGTTTGCGCCAAGGACGGCAGCTCGTAGCCAACCTGCTCGGTGGGTGCGGTGTTGTTGGTTGCGCTTATGAACTTCTTCGAGTGCCATAAAATTAGCCTACCCGAAAGCTACAAGATCTTTCTTGAGGCTCGAGTGAAAATGAGCGCCGAACCAATGGCGACGATCACACTCACCCATACATTTACGCGCAATCCAGCGATTGTGTTGGCAGAATCAATCCGTATTAGCTCGATGAAAAATCTACCCACGCAATAGGCAAATATATATGCTGCAAAAGTTTGACCTGCCTTTAGCTTCTTGCCGAATCGAATAAGTGCCGTTGCAACTAAAACGCACCAGATTGCCTCGTATAAAAATGTTGGGTGAAATGATTCAAATTGGCTGTAACCAAATGGGCGATATTTTGATGGAACATCAAGTGCCCACCAAGAATTTAGCGGGCGTCCAAACAATTCTCCGTTAAACCAATTTCCGAAACGACCTATCGCTTGAGCAAATAAAATTCCTGGAGCTAATGCGTCAGCAAATACCGCAAAAGAAGGCAGATCCATTCGCTTTTGCAATGTTCGGTATCGAAGATACGCACCTAATAGCCCTAAAGAAATAGCTCCCCAGATTCCAAGTCCTCCCTGCCAAATTTTGAAAGCATCAAGCGGATGTCCACCTGAACCAAAATAAGCAGATGGTGAAGAAATCACATGATAAATGCGTCCACCAACGATGCCGATAGGAACTGCGGTAATGGCAACTTCAGAAACTACTGATTGTCCATTACTTGATTGTGCGCGAAATCTTTTATCACCTAACCAAATTGCTATTGCGATGCCAGTGATGATGCACAAGGCATAGTAATGAATAGTGATTGGGCCGATCTCCAACGCCGAGTGCGTTGGCGTTGGAAATGCGGCTAGCACAATTTAAGCTGCTTCTACAGCGGCTTTAAACTCAGCTAAATTGAAATCTGGGCTTTTACGTTCCCACAATTTGCCATTGATGAAAACTGTTGGAGTTCCCTTGACACCAAATTTTGGCATCGAATCATAGTTGGTTTTAACTAAATCAATCTTAGATCCCTTAGTTACACAGTTTGCAAACTTGGTTGAATTAATTCCAATTTTTTTGCCGATTGAAACCAGTTTGTCATTTGTCCAGAAACCTGAATTTTCAAGTGAAGATTGCACGGCGTATAACGCGTGGTGGAAATCTAGATACTGGCCTTCGTCGGCTGCACAGAATGATGCGTTTGCGGCGCGAACAGATTCATCTCCCAAGAATGAAAGTACATGGAAGCGAACAGTTGCTTTCTTATCGCGAATCAAAGAATCGATGTATCCGCCATTTGCATCTTCAAAGTTCTTACACACAGGGCACTGTGGATCTTCCCAAATATCAATTGTCTTAGGTAGTCCAGCATTTAGAGTGATCGCAGAACCATTTGCAGTGTCGATAGTGGAAACAATTGCAGATTGCAACTTTGTGCCATCAAGGGCGGCAAGCGAAGCATTTTCCTTATTGCTTTGGCTCATCAGCGAGAAGACAACACCTGTCACTACGACGAGTAAAACCATGGCAATAACGATCCAACGTGTTGTGTTGTCGCCGCTTTTCACCTGTTGCTTTGCCATTGTTACTCCTCTACCGCTGCTTTTTCAAAGGAAAGTTTTCCGTATGGGAAAAAATACAGATAAAGAGCGGTTAGAGCCAAACCTAAATCGCGCATAATTTCTATGAAATAGGTCCTATGTACCTGTGAAGCCAAGGATGGGTCGATTTCCCCTCCTCCACCAAAGCATCCGCAGTCCAGTAGTAGGCCACGAGCCCATGCGGAGCCAATTGCTCCAATAAAAATCAGCATGATAACCCCACCGGCAATAGCTGCCGGGCGCACCATGATTCCGATTATCAATAAAAGAGCGATGGCAACTTCTAACCATGGCAACGCATAACCAAAAAGGTGTGCGACATTGGTTGGTAATAATTTATAAGCTGCAACCGCATTTGCTGAATCAGTTGGTTTTGCAACTTTTATTCCTCCAGCAACAAGTAGAACTCCGCCAAGCAGCAAGCGTCCAATCAATGTTACATAGGACTGGAATCGAGTATTAAATTCCTTCATCGTCCCTCACGTACGCCTAAAGCTAATTCTTTAGCTAAGTGAGAAATAGCATCTAATCCTTCTTGTTCAGTCTTAGCATCTAGCAATAACTTGATAAAAGCTGAACCAACAATTACCCCATCAGCATATGCGGCTAGTGATTTTGCTTGTTCGCGCGTTGATACACCTAGTCCAACTGAGATTGGTAAGTCGGTAACGGTGCGAACACGAGCAACCAAATCACTGGCACCTGAAGACACGGAATTTCGAGCACCTGTGACGCCCATCAAACTAGCGGCATATACAAATCCCCCTGTTTTTGCAGTAACACTCTTTAGCCGTTCATCCTTGGTACTAGGTGCCACAACATAAATTGGATTGATGCCGGTCTTCGCAGTTGCTGCAATCCATGCATCTGATTCTTCAATTGTTAAATCAGGAGTAATAACACCTGATCCTCCGTTATCGGCAATCGATTGCGCAAATTTTTCAACGCCGTACTTTGCTATTGGATTCCAATAAGTCATAACAACCGCTGCGACACCGGTGCTAGATGCAACCTTCAGCGCGGCAAATACATCTGCAGCTTTCGTGCCACCATTCAAAGATATGTCGGCAGCTTCTTGGATTACAGGCCCATCCATTACTGGATCGCTATATGGAAAACCGATTTCAATTGCATCCACACCTGCGTCAGCCAACGCCTGGATTGCTTTGGCACATCCAGATTGTGAAGGAAAGCCAGCTGGAATATATGCAATTAACGCTGCGCGATTTTCTTGGCGCACCTTTGCCATTACCTGATCAAGCTGTGTCATTACAGTGGAATTCCAAAGTACTCGGCCGCTGTTTGTACATCTTTATCCCCGCGACCAGACAAATTGATTAATATGTTTGCATCTGGTCCAAGTTCTTTTCCGACGATCAGCGCGCCAGCAAGTGCATGCGCTGTTTCAATCGCAGGAATAATTCCTTCAGTTTTGCAGAGCAATTCAAAGGCAGCCATTGCAGCATCATCATTGATCGCGCGATATTCGGCGCGACCGATGTCATGCAGGTAGGCATGTTCAGGGCCAACACCTGGGTAATCAAGACCTGCTGAAATCGAATGAGACTCGATTGTCTGACCGTTTTCATCCTGTAAAACATATGAACGGGTTCCGTGCAGAACGCCTGGTGATCCACCAGTAATTGTTGCAGCGTGACGTCCCGTTTCGACGCCATCTCCACCTGCTTCAAGACCAATCAAGCGAACATTGGTATCTGGAATAAATTCATTGAAGATTCCAATTGCATTTGATCCCCCACCTACACATGCAAGAACAGCATCAGGAAGTCTTCCGGTAAGAGCCAACATTTGTTCGCGCGATTCCTTGCCAATAATTTTATGGAAATCGCGAACCATTGTTGGGAAAGGATGAGGTCCTGCAACTGTTCCCAACATGTAGTGAGTATCGGCAACGTTAGTGACCCAATCACGCATGGCTTCGTTGATTGCATCCTTTAATGTTTTGGATCCAGATGTAACCGGCACAACTTGTGCGCCCAGTAATTTCATTCGTGCAACATTGAGAGCTTGGCGACGAGTGTCTTCTTCGCCCATGTACACAACGCATTCAAGCCCCATCAATGCCGCGGCCGTTGCAGATGCAACACCGTGTTGACCTGCACCAGTTTCGGCGATGATTCGCTTTTTGCCCATTCGCTTAGTTAACAAAGCTTGGCCCAAAACATTGTTGATCTTGTGGCTACCGGTGTGGTTGAGATCTTCGCGTTTTAAAAATATTCGCGCACCGCCAGCATGTTCAGCAAATCTTTTTGCCTCAGTCATAATGCTTGGGCGGCCTGTATATGTACGTTGAAGTTCAGCTAATTCGGCGATAAATGCTGGATCTTTTTGCGCCGCGTTATGTGCAGCTTCTAACTCTTCTAGGGCGCCAATGAGAGCTTCGGGCACAAAGCGTCCACCGTACTCTCCAAAGTGGCCCTCAGTAATCATTGCGCAAGCCTACCGAGCAATTGTGCCATCGCAACATTTGGATTTCCTGAGCGGACTAGAGCCTCGCCAACAAGTATTGCTGTTGCGCCGTGCTCGTGAGCAAACTGCACATCGGCCCGGGTTGAGATTCCAGACTCGGCAACGCGTGCAATAGTGCTTGGGATTTGAGGAATCAATTGCGCAAATGCTTGCGCATCAACATCTAATGTTTTTAAGTTTCGTGAATTCACACCAATAATTTCAGGTGAAATTTCAAGTGCACTTTCTAACTCTCCAGGAGTATGCACTTCAATCAAAGCTCTCATGCCTAGCTCTTTAGACAAATGAAAGTAGTCATCTAATTGATTCTTACTAAGTGCTGCAACGATCAGCAAAATCACATCTGCGCCATGTGCTCTGGCTTCATAGAACTGATACTCATCAACCATGAAATCTTTTCTTAAAATCGGCAACTCAACCGCTTTGCACACAGCGTCGAGATCTGCCAGCGTTCCGCCAAATCTACGTTGTTCGGTTAGCACGCTAATTACTGTTGCTCCTGCTTCTTCGTACTGTGCTGCAAGACCCGCAGGATCAGCTATGGGAGCAAGTGCGCCTTTGCTGGGCGATGATCTCTTTACTTCAGCAATCACAGAGATGTCATCGGTGAGCAAAGCTGACAAACAATCTCTAACCGGTGCTGCCAGTTCAATTGACTCTAGTAGCTGGGACATAGGCAAGCGTCTAGCCGCTAAGTCCTCGCGCACGCCTTCAATGATCGAATCTAGAACGCTCACGATTTTTGATCCTCGGTTGGGTCTATCCCTTTATCAAGTGCCGCCCACGTATTAAGTACACGCGGTGCACGTTCATATCGAGATGAAATCTTAAACTTTCGTGCAATAAGTAAAACGATAGCTATTACAACAACTACCGAGATTGCGATAGGTAAAAAATCACTCACGATGAGTTCCTAAACGATTGGCTGCATGAACTGCGGTTAAAACAGCTGCAGCTTTATTTCGACACTCTTGGTTTTCTGATTCGGGATCTGAATCTGCAACTACACCAGCACCTGCTTGAACATATGCGGTGCCTTGATATAACAAAGCTGTACGAATCGCAATGCATGTGTCTATATTTCCGGTAAAATCTATGTATCCGACGATGCCTCCGTAAACACCGCGTCGTGTCGTCTCCAACTCTTCAATGATCTCCATTGCACGCGGCTTTGGTGCACCCGACAATGTGCCTGCAGGAAAGACTGAAAAAAGCGCATCTACTGGAGTCGCTTTGTCTGCCAGCTTTCCGATAACTGTCGAAACAATATGCATTACATGTGAATACCGTTCGATGTGCATGAAGTCGACAACTTCAACACTCCCTGGCGCGCACACTCGACCTAAATCATTTCGCCCTAAATCAACAAGCATCAAGTGCTCTGCGCGCTCCTTTGGATCGGCCAACAACTCTTCGCCTAATCTGTGATCTTCTTCAGGGTTTGCCGAACGCTTACGAGTTCCTGCAATCGGATGGATCATCACATCTTTTTGATTGACCTTAACTAAGGCTTCTGGACTTGAACCTACGATTTCGATGCCATCTGTAAAGCGGAACAAATACATATAAGGAGAAGGATTGTTAAGGCGCAGCATTCGATATACATCAATTGCATCTGCCGCACATGGCATTGAAAATCGCTGTGACAAAACTACTTGAAATGCTTCACCTGCGAGGATTTCTTCTTTAACTTTAAGAATGTTTTGCTTGAACTGCTCCCCCGAGATATTGCCAATGTAATCAGGTAAAGTGAAATCCGGAATCTCTGCAGCTTCTCCCGATAAGGATGCAGACAAATCTGCCTGCATGCGATCTAGACGCTGAACACATGATTCATAGGCTTCATCTATGCGATCATCGCTTCCATCCCAGTTGATTGCATTTGCGATCAAGGTAATGGTGCCATCGCTGTGATCTAACACGGCTAAATCGCTAGTTAACATAAATGAAAGTTCTGGAAGCGGAATATCTTTTGTCGTTAAATCCGGTAACCGTTCCAAGCGGCGCACCACGTCATAACCCATGAATCCAACGAGTCCACCAGTCAACGGTGGCAAACCTGCAATCTTGGGAGATTTCAAATGTGCTGCAGAAAGCCTCAACGCTTCAAGTGGATCAATACCCGTAGGCGCACCAGCGGGCGCAGTTCCTTGCCAGTATGCAAGGCCATCTCGTTCACTTAATGTTGCTTCACTTCGCACGCCGATAAATGAATACCGTGACCATGCACCACCATGTTCTGCTGATTCAAGTAGAAATGTGTTGTCCGCACTTTTTGCTAACTTGCGATAAACGCCAAGCGGAGTTTCACCATCTGCAAGCAATCGCCTTGACACTGGAATGACATTAGAAACCTTTGCGTAAGCGCGAAACTCTTCCAAGTTCATTTGATCGCCGGGTTCATTTACTGACCAAGTTCAAGTGGTGTGTGAAAACAGGTGCGATCCCCCGTATGGCATGCGACTCCAGTTTGCGTAACCTTTAACAAAAGCGCATCTCCGTCGCAATCTAAAGTAACTGAATGTACTTCTTGGAAATGTCCTGATGTAGCACCTTTAACCCACAGCTCATTACGACTGCGGCTCCAATATGTTGCATTACCTGTTGAAAGCGTCAAAGCTAAAGATTGTGAATTCATATAGGCCAGCATCAATACTTCATTGCTTGAAACATCCTGAACAATTGCTGGAATCAATGCAGCAGGATCCTTGAGCAGCGCTTGCACCGCAGGATCAATTGTCGTCATGTGCTTATTCTGCCTTAATGAGGCGCCATCTGGCGCACCGGATAATTGTGCTTACCTAGGTATGACTTCACATCACCTATGCGGTGAATACCAAAGTGAAAGACGCTGGCGGCAAGCAATGCGTCGGCACCAGCATCAAGGGCGGCCGAAAAATCTTCAAGGCTTCCTGCTCCACCACTTGCAATCAATGGAACCTTTGAAACCGCGCGGACAGCAGTAATCATGCCGATGTCATACCCCGCACGAGTTCCATCTGCATCCATGGAATTAAGAAGAATTTCTCCAACGCCTAGTGCACATGCCTGTTCAACCCACGCAAGAGCATCCATATCGGCGCTTTGTCGTCCACCATGTGTTGTTACTTCAAAACCAGATTCAGTGCGTGCGCGACGAGCATCAACTGAAAGTACAAGCACCTGTGAACCAAAGCGATCTGCAATTTCAGCGATTAATTCGGGTCTAGCTATAGCTGAAGTATTGATCGAAACTTTGTCTGCTCCTGCGCGAAGTAAGCGATTCACATCGTCAACACTTCTAATTCCACCGCCAACTGTAAGTGGGATAAAAACTTGTTCAGCTGTGCGACGAACAACATCCAAAGTTGTCTCGCGCCCTGCAACACTTGCGGATATATCTAGAAAAGTTAACTCATCGGCACCCTCTAGGTTATAGAGCGCTGCCATTTCAACTGGGTCGCCTGCATCTACTAAATCTGTGAAGTTAACGCCTTTAACAACGCGCCCATCGGTGACATCTAGACAAGGAATGATTCGAACAGACAATGTCATTTTCCGCTGACCTTTAACGCTTCAATCAAAGTGAACTTACCGGCGTATAGCGCTTTGCCTACGATCGCACCTTCAACGCCGCCGCCAACAAGAGCAGCAAGTGTTGCAATGTCATCAAGTGAAGAAATACCGCCACTAGCAATTACTGGTTTAGATGTTGCGGCACACACAGATTTTAGTAATTCAATATTTGGTCCAGCTAAAGTTCCATCTTTTGCAACATCTGTAACAACATAGCGCGCACAACCATCGCGATCTAAACGAGCCAGAGTTTCAAATAGATCTCCACCCTCTTTAGTCCAACCGCGTGCTGCAAGAGTGTGACCACGGACATCTAAACCAACTGCGATGCGATCTCCGTACTCACCAATTACACGCGCAGTCCATTCAGGATCCTCGAGCGCTGCCGTTCCTAAATTAACGCGCCGGCAACCCGTCGCAAGTGCACGCTTTAAGGATTCGTCATCACGAATTCCGCCCGATAGTTCGACCTTGATATCTAGCTTTCCAACTACTTCAGCTAGCAACGCAGAGTTTTCACCGCGACCAAAGGCAGCATCTAAATCAACTAGGTGTAGCCATTCAGCTCCTGCTGCTTGAAATTCGAGGGCAACATCTAATGGCGCTCCGTAAATACTTTCTTTATCTAGTTCGCCCTGGACCAATCTGACTGCGCGCCCATCTTTAACATCTACTGCCGGCAATAACTCTAAGTAGCTCATAACGATCCCACCCAATTCTTAATCAAAGCTAATCCAGCAACGCCAGATTTTTCTGGGTGAAACTGAGTCGCACTGATGTATCCATCTTCTACCGCAGCTAAAAACTTTTCACCATGAGTGCTCCATGCCTGTGTTGTTCCAACAGCTTTTTTAGCAGCATATGAATGAACGAAGTAAAAGGATTCGCCTTCAACACCTTCAAATAATGTTGATGTAGGTGCAGCTTCAACTGTGTTCCAGCCCATGTGAGGCAAGATCGGAGCATCTAGTTGCGAAACAGTTCCATCCCAAACTCCGATTCCTGCATGTGGTGCACCATCAGCATGTTCTGTGCCCTGAGTAAACATAATTTGCATACCGATACAGATCCCTAAGGTCGGACGCTCTTTTGCTAAACGTTCGCGCACTATCGCCGCTCCATCAACCGCATTCAAACCATTCATGCATGCAGCAAATGCACCTACACCCGGAACTACCAATCCCTCAGCTTCAAGTGCAACTGCGCGATCAGAGGTAACAATTACATCTTTACCAGCTGTTGCAAATGCGCGTTCTGCAGATCGTAGATTTCCAGATCCGTAGTCAAGAATTGCTATCAAAGAGATCCTTTAGTTGATGGAATGCCGGCGACTCTGCCATCTAGTGACACCGCATCGCGCAATGCACGAGCAACAGCCTTGAACTGTGCTTCAAATACGTGGTGAGCATTTCGTCCTTCTAGAACACGAATGTGTAATGCGATGTGCGCTTCGGCAACAATAGATTCCCAGATGTGCTTACCCAGTGTTGTATCAAAAGTTCCGATTAGTTCAACGATTTCTGGTTGACGATGTACCAGGTATGGACGACCAGAAAGATCTACTGCTGCTTGGACTAATACTTCATCCAAAGGAACCATTGAATCGCCAAAGCGACGAATACCAGCTTTATCACCCAGTGCTTCACGAAGTGCCTGACCGAATGCAAGTGATGTGTCTTCAACCGTGTGGTGTGAGTCAACATCGACATCACCAGTTGTTTTAACGGTGAGATTAAAACCAGAGTGCTTGCCGAGCTGGGACATCATGTGATCAAAGAAGGGAACGCCAGTATCTACGTCGATTATGCCTTGGCCATCAAGATTGAGTTCAACGAGTACATGTGACTCCTTGGTCTTTCTTTCAACGCGCGCTGTTCTCATGGCTTTCTCCTTTAAATGAGCTCTTTGAGGGCTGATACAAATAATGCGTTCTCGGCTTCATTGCCAATTGTGACTCTTAAGTACCCTGATAATCCCACATCTCTAATCAGAACACCCTTTTCTAGCAACGCCGCCCATAACTGTGGCGCTTCTTGCTTGAAACCCGTGAATAAAACGAAGTTGGCGCTGCTAGTAATTGTGGTCAGCCCCATGTCGTGAAGTGCCTGAACTACGACTTCTCTCGCAGCAATAATCGTTGCAACTCCACCTAATAACTCTGCTCGGTGATCGATGGCAACTTGCGCAGCTGCTTGTGTCAATGCGCTCAGGTGATACGGCAAGCGCACAATCATCATTGCATCATTAACTGCTGCATCACTTACTAAATAGCCAACTCGAGCTCCAGCAAATGCAAAGGCCTTACTCATGGTGCGGATTACAAGCACATGTGGATTATTGGCAATTAATGTGACAGCAGATATTTCTTGTGAAAATTCTCCATACGCTTCATCAACAACCAACAATCCCCCGACGGATTTACAAGCATCTGCCAGCTTTTGCATTTCATCAAGAGTAACTGCACCGCCAGTTGGGTTATTCGGTGTTGTAATAAAAGTTAGGGTCGGCTTATTCTTTTGAATCTCAGCCACTGCATCGGATGTGTTTAAAGAAAAATCAGCATTACGTTTGCCATCAATCCACTGCGCACCTGTTACCTTCGCAATGAGTGGGTGCATTGAATAAGAAGGTGTAAATCCAAGAATTGCGCCACCGGCAAATGCCAAGAAAATCGACTGAATGATTTCGTTGCTGCCATTTGCTGCCCAAATATTGTCTGCTGAAAACTTAGTGCTGCTTAGTTCGTTGATGTACCCCGCTAGCTTTGTGCGTAAAACGGTTGCATCGCGATCCGGGTAACGATTCAAATCAGCTGCGACCTTTGCTACTGCATCGGTAATTGCCTTCTGCAAGGCAGGTGATGGTGAATATGGATTCTCGTTAGTATTTAATGAAGCACGAGCCGGCACTTGCGGAGCACCGTAGGGTGACATTGGGCGAAGTGTTTCGCGCAGCGGTAACCAACTTGGCCAAGTCATGACAAGTTCTCCAAGCGTGCCGTCATTGCTTCACCGTGTGCTGG
>CAIXVA010000036.1 GCA_903922745.1 uncultured Actinomycetes bacterium | reverse complement strand
CGCTCAACATGAAATTTTGGGAGCTGTTCGCGCAGTGGACATATATAAGGTGTGCCATCACGGATCTAAGTACCAAGATCAACAATTAATGAGCGCCTTATCAGCCCAAATAGCGATCATAAGCGTTGGTGCCAAGAATTCGTATGGCCATCCAGCGCCAGAAACTATTGCCTCTTTGACTAGACTCGGCACACAGGTAGTACGAACCGACTTAGATGGAGCAATAGCCATTACGGCTAAAGAACATCATTTACGAGTTCGAAAAAGCAAAGGAACAATTAGGCTGTTCTATTGGAGCTAGGGGGAGTGCAATGAATGCGTTGTATTTAATCCTTGGCTCTGAGTCTGCTTTAGCAGATCGTGCATTAACCAAATTGAATGCTCAGCTAAAAGATGAGAATGCTGAGATAACTACCTTATTTGCCGCTGACACAATTGTGGGCGATATTGCAGATGCACTCGCGCCATCATTGTTTTCGGAACGACGTGCATTAATTATTCGTGACTTACAAGATTTGCCGGAAGATAATCGCGATGAAATCACTCGCTATATCGGGCAACCAGATCCAACAACGACAGTGATCTTTGTTCATAAAGGCGGAGTTAAAGGCAAGGCACTTCTAGATGCGATTAAAAAGGCACAGCCAGAAATAATTGCCTGTGATCCGTTAAAAAAGGAAGCCGAAAAAGAGGATTTTGTTAAGTCGCTATTTTTAGATTTAGGTCGTAAAGCATCTGCTGGTGCAATTGCGGCGTTAGTGGGCGCACTCGGGAATGATCTGCGCGAATTACAAGGTGCGGTTGGACAAATTGCAGCCGATGCACCATCTGGATTAATTGATGAAGCAATGGTTGATACCTATCACCAAGGTCGAATCGAGACCACAGGTTTTGATGTTGCAGATGCAGCGTTGGATGGAAATTTGTCGGCAGCACTTATTTCACTCCGAAGTGCACTTGAAACAGGAACAGACCCTGTGATGATTACTAGCGCGATCGCATCATCACTTCGTTCTTTGGCGAAGGTTTCTGGGGCTAATCGCAATCAAAAATCATTTGAATTAGCAGGACAGCTAGGTATGGCTCCATGGCAGATCGATAAGGCCAGGAGGCAGCTCAACCGCTGGAGCCCAGCCCAAATTGCCGATGCAGTGGGGGCAATTGCCCAGGCAGATGCAGAAGTGAAGGGTGCGGCAAGTGACCCCATTTACGCCCTAGAAAAGGCTGTGACGAGGATCGTTCAATCGTAATTTGACCGCTAAGCACACGCTTGCGTACGCTTACCCTCTGCCCACGAGCCTCATTTAGGCCCCGGCTTAGAAACTGAACTGGAGTAACACGTGTACGCAATCGTTAAAGCTGGCGGACGCCAGGAGAAAGTCGCAGTTGGCGACACAGTAATCGTTGATCGCATCGACGCTGCTGCTGGCTCAACTGTTTCATTCCCTGCTGTGCTCGTAGTAGATGGTGCTGCTGTTACAACAGACCCAAAGGTTTTGTCTGGCGTTAAGGTCACTGGCGAAGTTATTGAAGAGCTCAAGGGACCAAAGATTGATATTTTGCGTTACAAGAACAAGACAGGTCACCGTCGTCGCCAGGGATTCCGTGCGCAACTGACTCGTGTAAAAATTACCGCCATCAACGGCGCGAAGTAAGGGAGACGAAGTAAATGGCAAGTAAGAAGGGTGTCTCCTCGACACGAAACGGTCGCGATTCCAATCCACAGTACCTTGGCATCAAGCGTTTCGGCGGACAAGAAGTTAATGCAGGCGAAATTCTAGTTCGCCAGCGCGGTACACATTTTCACCCAGGCAAGAACGTAGGTCGCGGTAAGGATGACACTTTGTTTGCACTAGCTGCAGGCGTTGTTGAATTCGGACGCGCTCGCGGTCGTCGCGTTGTGAATGTGGCTCCGGTAGCTTAATTTTAGGTTTCTTGTAAAAGAGCGAGCCGTAATCATGCGGCTCGCTTTTTTTATTTCTGAAGGGAGTTAATAAGTGACAACATTCGTTGATCGCGTAACTCTCTATGCCATAGCCGGAAAAGGTGGCGATGGTTGTGTTTCTGTAAAGCGTGAAAAATTCAAGCCACTTGGTGGACCAGATGGCGGCAATGGTGGACGCGGCGGAGATGTAATTTTAATTGTTGACCCAAGCGTTACGACTCTGCTTGATTTTCACCATTCACCTCACCGAAGAGCAACTTCGGGACATCAGGGATATGGCGATCGTAAAGATGGTCACCAAGGTGAAGATTTAATCCTTGGAGTTCCAAATGGAACTGTGATTTACGATAGCAATGGCGAACAAATCGCAGATTTAATTGGCACCGGAACAACTTTCAGCGCAGCTCAAGGTGGCTTTGGTGGCCTAGGAAATATGGCGCTGTCTTCATCAAAGCGTCGCGCACCAGGCTTTGCATTACTTGGCGAGCCAGGAGAAGAGCGCACATTAACTTTAGAACTAAAGAGCGTTGCAGATATTGCTCTTGTTGGATTCCCAAGTGCTGGTAAATCATCATTGATTGCAGCAGTTTCTGCAGCACGCCCAAAGATTGCTGATTATCCATTTACTACTTTGGTACCAAACCTCGGAGTAGTACAAGCTGGAGAAACACGATTTACAGTTGCAGATGTTCCAGGACTTATTCCAGGTGCATCTCAGGGCAAAGGCTTAGGTCTTGAATTCCTGCGTCACGTTGAGCGCTGTGTTGCCTTGGTTCATGTTCTAGATTGCGGCACTTTAGAAACAGATCGCAACCCTGTTGCGGATCTTGAAGCCATCGAAAATGAACTTGCGCTCTATGGCGGACTCGAAGATCGAGTTCGAATTGTTGCGTTAAACAAAATTGATTTACCTGACGGTCAAGCAATGGCAGATATGGTCGAACAAGAGTTACGCGATAAGGGCTATGACGTGTATCCAGTCTCTGCTGCCTCACGTGCAGGACTACAAGATCTGATCTATGCAATGGG
>CAIXVA010000035.1 GCA_903922745.1 uncultured Actinomycetes bacterium | reverse complement strand
TTCCTTAAAGCGTGCAAGTGCCACAGAATTTTGTGCACCTAAGGTGCTTAATGTTGTTAGTTGATCAATTAATTCTTGTGGGCCATTCGCGCTAAGCAAAGGTTGAATGTCGCTCATGCTGCCACCTAAAATGTATGCATTCGCTGCTAGGCGACCAATTGTTTTATGTGCTTCTGCAACAGCTGCAGCTGTTTCGGCTGCATGTTTTGCAGCAGCGTTAGCCAAGGCTGTTGCCACCGCCAACTCGGCTTGTGCTTTTCTATAAAGAGCCGTCGCCGCATTTGCTTTGGCGGTTAGCGCACGCAGACTTTGATTTGCTGCAGCCAACTTTGCTGCTTGAGCATCTGCAATTTTTTTCTTGGCAGCTTCAACTTTTTTTGCTGCTTCGATTTCAGCCAGAGTTGGTTTAGGGACCGCAACAGCAGGAACTGACGAAATCGACAGCCCCAGAATTACTGCAAGCGAGATCGCCCTGAACTTTTTCACTAAAAACCTTTCGAAAGGGAAGGTCTAAAGAATAAATGGGCAACCTTGGAAAAGCGGGGTTTTACGTGTGAGTGTCCTTAATTAGCTACATCACGACGAACAAAAAGCACTGAAGCAACAATTGCTCCAACTGCTACATACAACCCACCAACAGTCAGTGCATGTTTGTAGGTCAGATCTACTGCTCCACCAGAGGCGATTGCAGATAGTTGGGCACCAGGCAGCCAGTTTTGTAAGGAGTTTTTCACAGCAATTAGCAAGTTCTCAACGATCAATAACCACAAAACTCCGAAAGATATGGCACTTATTGGTGAGCGCAAAAGCAAACCTAAAACCATTCCAACGATTCCAAATGCGACAACTGAGATTGTCACATTTATAAAAGTGGTAAATATGGCTTCAAATCCCGCAGATGTGAACCAAAGGTCTGTACTCACCTCAGCACCAGGTGCCAGGATGTAAGAAATTGCGATGCTAACAATCGCGGCAATTGCAATCATCGCAATCGCAAATAGCATCATAGAAATTAACTTGCCAATAAGAATCTTCATGCGACCAGGTTGGCGAATCAGTAAGTTGCGCAATGTGCCATATGTGTATTCCTGGGCTGTCTGTGCAGCAAATACGCACAGTGCAATGATTCCTAAGAAGTTCCCGACAGATGCAAAGCCGTTAACTGATCCACTTGCAAGCCCTAGTACTTCTCTGCCGATTGATCGACCTCGGTCGCCATTTCCTTGAGGTGAATCAATCATCAAGTAAATGAAAGATGTGATTAAACCTGTGAAGAAGAGTGCAGCACCCATGGTGCCAAAAAACAAGGTAGGACGGCGCAGTTTGCGAAGTTCTGCTTTGACAACATTAAACATTACTTCTCCCCCGTCATTTCAAAGAATGTTTCTTCTAGATTTGGCAGCTGTGGAGCAAGTTGTGCCAATGTGATTCCTGCGTCAAATGCTGCTTTATTAAGGACTGGCGCCCAATCCATCTCAGCTAACACATGAACTGAATCGTTTCTGATTACAGCGTGGTGTCCTGCTAATTCCGCGATTTCAACAATTCGCTTCAAATCAGAGTGATTAAGTGATTTAGCAATGATTGTTGGTTGCTGCTGGGCCATTAATTCACCTATAGGACCAGCAAAAACAATTTCTCCCTTTCGCAACATCACAATGTAATCGCTAATGATTTCTAGCTCAGATAATAAGTGTGAAGAGACAAATACCGTTGTTCCTTCATTTGCCAAGTCGCGCAATAGCGCGCGGACTTCTTGAATACCTTCAGGATCTAAACCATTTGTTGGTTCATCCAACATTAATAACTTAGGTTCAGGTAAAAGTGCTGCTGCAATTCCTAACCGCTGCTTCATTCCAAGCGAATATGTTTTGAACTTAGATTTTCCGCGATCACCAAGGCCAACTTTGTCTAATAGCTGCTGAACTCGCTCCAGTGGAAATCCACCAAGTTTTGCTAAAACCATCAAATTTTCATAACCAGAAAGAGCTGGATAAAAAGCTGGGCCTTCGATCATTGCGCCTACGCGACTTAAATATTTTTCTGGATGCTCTATTGGCTCACCAAGAATGTGGCCTTGACCTGTCGTCGGTGTAATCAGACCTAGCAACATTCGCATTGTGGTCGTCTTGCCTGACCCATTAGGGCCAACAAAGCCGCACACGGTGCCCAAAGGGACTTCGAAGTTGATATGCGAGACCGCTAAGCGATCATCGTATTTTTTGGACAGATCCGAGACTGAAATTGCAGTATTAGGCATGCCCCTTACTCTGCCACAATTAAGACATGAGCAAACGACCATGGGGCTACCAACCTCGTAAGGATTCGCTGGGACCTGACTGGGAATTACACCCACAGACACATTCAGTGCGCGCCGGTTTGGCTCGATCTGGTTTTGGTGAAACTTCTGAAGCTTTGTACCTCAATAGTGGCTTTACATACTCAACCGCAGAAGAAGCTTTTGATTCATTTGCCGAAGAGACTGACCACTATTTGTACAGCCGTTTCCATAACCCAACAATTGCGATGTTTGAAAAGCGACTTGCTGCAATCGAAGGCGCCGAAATGTGCGTGGCAACAGGTTCTGGAATGTCTGCAATGTTCGCATCCCTTGCCTGTTTAGTTGAGCAAGGCGATCACGTAGTTGCATCTGCTGCAATGTTTTCTTCATGCCATGTGGTTATCACAGAGTTCTTGCCTAAGTGGGGCGTTACTTTTGAATTAGTAAAGGGCAATGATCCTGCTGTATGGGCTAAGGCTTTAAGTAAGCCAACTAAAGCAGTATTTATTGAAACACCAAGCAACCCTTTGTTAGAAATCGTCGATATCAAAATGGTCAGCGATCTTGCGCACAAGGTTGGTGCAACTGTAATTGTTGACAACGTTATGGCTTCACCTGTTTTGCAAAAGCCATTACAGCTTGGCGCAGATGTGGTGATGTATTCAGCGACTAAGCACATCGATGGACAAGGCCGCGTGCTAGCTGGTGCATTACTTGGATCTGCGGATTACATCGTCGACAAGCTTCTACCTTTTGTTCGTCACACAGGCCCTGCACTCAGCTCTTTCAATGCTTGGGTTCTTGTTAAGTCACTTGAAACTATGCACATGCGCGTTGAAAGCATGGTTTCAAATGCACAAGCAGTTGCTGAGTTCTTAGAGAAGCAGCCTGCTATCAAATCAGTTCGTTATCCAGGATTAAAGTCTCATCCAGATCATGTACTAGCAATGAAGCAGATGAGCAATGGTGGCGGAACAACAATTGGCATTGAATTTAAAGGCTCTCAGGAAGAGGTCTTTGCGTTCATGAACAAGCTGTGCGTTATTGATATTTCAAACAATTTGGGTGACAGCAAATCTCTTATTACTCATCCTTCATCAACTACCCACCGACGTTTAGCTCCTGAAGTTCAGGCTGAGATGGGCATAACAGCTTCTGTATTGCGTTTGTCCATTGGATTGGAACATTCGACAGACTTAATTAAGGATCTAGAACAGGCCTTAGCTAAGTAGTTGTGCGACGACAAGTAGAACTGAAAACAAACTTAAGTAAGTAATTGACCATTGGAAAATCTTTCCAGCCACTTTTGCATACTCCGGTGAGCCTTCTTTAAGAGCAATTAATTGACGAGCATAAACAAGTCCCAATGCCACCGTAACAATCATTGACCACAGTGGAAGCGCCGCTGAATTGATTAAGAAAATAGAAGAAACAATCATCAAAATTGTGTGGAACCACATTTCACCAAGTACACGATTCTTGGACGCTACGACTGGAAGCATCGGCGTGCCAGCAGCTGCGTAATCATCTTTGTACTTAATTGCTAGCGCCCAGAAATGTGGTGGAGTCCAAAAGAAAATTACGAAGAAAAATGCCCAAGGTGTTAGCGATAATGAGTTGGTAACTGCTGCCCAACCAATTAAAACTGGCATACAACCAGCAGCGCCACCCCACACAATATTTTGTGAAGTTCGTTGCTTCAGCGCCATCGTATAAACAAGTACATAAAAGGCGATTGCAATAAGTGCTAACCACATTGCCAATGGTGTTGTATAAAACCAAAACAAAAGAAGGGACAAAGCTCCGATGGCAGTTGCAAAGATCGTTGCATTAGTTTTTGAAATCAAACCGGTGACAACTGGGCGTTTAGATGTGCGCGCCATTAATTTATCTAAATCACTTTCAATAACCATATTGAATGCATTGGCACTACCTGCTGCCAAAGTTCCGGCCAGAATCGTTACAACTGTTAATCCAAAGCTGGGCAATCCCTTGGCTGCTAAGACCATCGCGGGCAAAGTAGATACCAATAACAATTCAACGACCCGTAACTTCATTAGGTCTAGGTATCCCCGCATAGCGCCGCTCACCCACCTAGATTACTCAGCCTTTTAGTTCCTGGTTCACCGTTCACTCTCAGGATTAGAGGTTATCTTTCTCGCAACGAAGGGATTCACAATGACAGAGAACAACAAGCCCGAATGGTTTGAGATCGCAGACAATGATCTACCAACTACTCGACGTAAAGCATCAAAGACCCTGCCTCTTGCTGCAGTTCTTGCTGCATCTCTCATTATTGGATTAGGTGCCGTAGTCGCGCAAACCCAGGAAGAATCTCCGGCCAATGCAATCGAGGCAACCCAAACTCCATCCACTGCAACTAATGTTTCTACATCACCATCTACGGCAGTAACACCAACTTCTAGCTCAGCATCCAATGAAACGGTAGCTCCCGCAACTAAATCTGTAGCCAAAGTGTCGGTTAAACCATCTGCTAATCCATCCGGATTGCAAAATCCAGCAATCGCAAAGTTGCCAACAAAAGGTGGCGGAGATGATGAGTATGAAGGCCGTGAAGGTCGCGGCAATCACGAAGACAATGAAGGCGATGATGACTAACTAGTACAGTTAGGGAATGCGCAACCGCTTCCTGACTTTGATTCTTATAACTTCGCTCTGTGCCATTGCAATACCGGCACAGAGCGAAGTTGTTTCTGCAGATACAAAGATGAAGTTGATCAAGACAATCAACGGATCGATATCACCTAAATCTGTACGTTCATCAGGTGATGGTGTCGTTAGTGCTCATAACATGATGTATCGACATTCAGTCACTGTTTATGATGCAAAGACTTTTGAATTGCTACATACAGTTCCTGACTCAGTTTCTTTGCAGAAGTTTGGGTACTCCAAAAACTCGGCATTGTTCAAAGGCGCACCTGTTGAAGGCTCCTATTCGCCAGATGGCAAATATTTATATGTAACCAACTATGCGATGTACGGTCCTGGGTATAACAAGGAAGGCCATGACACCTGTTCCCCTACCTCAGGTTTCGACACAAGCTTTTTATATCGAATCAACCGTAGTAACTATGAAATTGATTCTGTCTACCCTGTTGGTGCTGTTCCTAAAGTTGTTGAAGTAACTCCAGATAACAAGTACGTGCTCGTCACAAACTGGTGTTCTTACACCCTTACGGTGATCTCGATTGATACTCAAAAAGTTGTTAAATCAATCAAAATCGGACGATATCCGCGTGGAATCTCTGTTTCAAAAGATTCTAAGAAAGCCTACGTTGCCGAAATGGGTGGTAACAGAATCCATGTAATCAACTTAGAGGATTTCACTGTTACTTACATTCCAATTGGAAGTAACCCTCGCGCGATTGTCTTGTCTCCCGACAATTCTATGTTGTACGTAACAATGAACCTGTCTGGACGAGTTGCATCATGGGATTTACTGGCGAATAAGCCAGGCAAAACAGTTAAGACTGGTAACGCTGCTCGCAGTTTGGCTATCTCATCCGATGGAACAGCATTGTTTGTAGTTAATTTTAACAGCGACACAATTTCAAAGGTACGCACGAGTGACATGAAGTTATTGCAAACATTGTCAGCATGTAATGAACCAATCGGAATTACATACGATGCGCCCACAGGTAACACCTGGGTTGCTTGTTACAAAGGGCAGGTAAAGGTTTACTCGAACAACTAGGGTGCTGGAATAATTTCAGTCGGAATATTTGGTGCGGCGATTCGTCCAAGCACTCTATCAATTGCAGCTCGTGCTTTGTTAAGAGCTGTATTTCCTTTTGCGATTTCATCGGCTAATAAGACAAAGACATATTCACGATCGGTTGATTGAACAAATCCAGCCAAAGTTGCAGTTCCATTGAGCGTTCCGGTTTTAGCCCTAATTAATCCGATCGCAGAAGGTGCTGTAGTTACAAAGCGATTTCGTAAAGTTCCTGAAACTCCACCGACTGGTAGTGAATTATAGATAGGAGCGAACTTTTCTTCTATGCGCATTTTGTATAAGAGTTCAGCCATCATTTGTGCTGTAATCCGATTTTGCTTTGAAAGACCACTTGCATCAGCAACGACTAACTTCGAGGAATCTATCTGGAAATGTGACAACAACAAGTTGAAGGTTTTCTCTACACCTTTATCATTGAGTGGAAATCCTGCGCTTTGCGCTGATAAACGAGCTAAACGTTCGGCCAATAAGTTGTCACTCCACAGCAATGTCCAATCAAGGATTTCAGCAACAGTGGGTGAGTTTTCAGAGGCAATCAACTCTCCTTGTGCAATAAAGGTGTCGTCGTCACTAACAGATTTCATTGTTGGTTTAAATCCACGCTTTGTCCAGAACGCCTTTAGGTTTGCAACATCTTGCGAATACAAATTGCTATATATAACTTTATAATTCTTCAGCGATCCGTGATTAGCCTTTTTAACTGCACTCAATGTACTAAATCCCATATATGGCAATGACGCTCTGTTCATTTTGCGACCAACATTGTGATCAAGGCTTATCCATGGATCTAAGGACCCTCTAATCACGATTAGTTTTTCTTCAGGCGCTATAGATATTGATGTATTAAACCGACTTAGTAAATCTAGGTATTCAATGGTTGTTCCTGCAGAAAGTATTTTCATTACAGATGCAGGTTTCCGCTGAGAATAAGCGTTGTGTTGATACACCACCAAACCTGTCGAGCTATCAATTACAACCATTGCCGGGTTGGAAAGCGATGGGTTTTTCATTAATTCTTCAAACACAGGAGGGATTGATTCAGGAGAAAGGGCGGCATTGGCCGATGCAATAGAAAGTATTAGCGCAAGGCAAACGCCAAAAATTCTCTTTTTCAAATGCATGAGCTAGTTAATTACCGGGCAGATGCAATGATTATGTTCAATATTGTTAACCCAGTCATCGTTAACCAAACATTCTTTGAAAGCTCAGGCTTTTTCACATTTTTATAGCCAAGGGTAAGAATAATGATTAGGAACAATAATTTGATTCCGATTTTTGTGTGATTAAGAGGTTCATCGGGCTTTACTGAGTCGTGTAGCCCAACCATTACTGCTCCTGCAATAAGAGCCGTCAGCCCCGCGTGTAAGACACCAGGGTTCAACTTACGTGGCTTCTTGTTCCATTGAAGAAGCAGGAGAGTAAGAATTCCAATCACTGAAAGAATGTGGATTAGGTACACAACCGTGTTGATAGCTGACATGAGTTCAGTTTAGAGTGCCTACATGTCTTCTCCTACTACCCCCGCCAGTATTGGCCCAGGTGAATTTTTCCCTGTTGTGGGTGTTGGGCCACATGAAAAACCGTGGCCTGAAGGTGATCACTACGATCCTGAACTATTGCTGAATGGTGATCGTCGAAACGTTTTAGATCATTATCGTTATTGGACTGTTGAAGCGATTGTTACAGACTTAAATACCAAGCGCCATAAGTTGCAGATTGCGATTGAAAATTGGCAACATGACCTAAATATTGGTTCTATTGTGCGTACTGCTAACGCATTTAATGTCTCTGGTGTTCATATCGTTGGTAAGCGCGACTGGAACAAGCGCGGCGCTATGGTGACTGATAGATATTTAACCGTCATGCATCATCCGACGATTCAAGATTTTGCTGAGTATTGCAAAGAGCAAAACTTGCCGATTATTGGAATCGATAATGTTCCGGGATCAAAGCAGCTAGAACCAGCAGACTTGCCTGAAAGTTGTGTACTTTTGTTTGGTCAAGAAGGTGCGGGGATGTCTGATGAAGGAATCGCTGCTTGCGAAGTTTTATACGAAATTAATCAATATGGATCAACTCGATCTATGAACGCATCTGCTGCGGGAGCAATCGCCATGTACCACTGGGCATTGCAGCATTTACCGCGATGAAAAAATGGCTAACTCGAAATTTAGTTTTACTGACTCTTGTATCTCTAACACAGGATGCTGCAAGTGAACTTTTGTATCCGCTGCTTCCGATACTTCTAACTGGAGTGATTGGCGCGGCTCCCCTGGCTCTTGGATTAATCGAAGGCTGCGCCGAAGCCGCAGCAGGCTTTACAAAACTAATTGCTGGTAAATCAAGTGACCGTATCGGCCGCAAACCATTTGTTATTGCAGGTTATTCATTAGCTGGAGTAGGAAAGGCTTTTGTTGTAGTTGCAACTGGCTGGCCATTGGTATTTCTTGGTCGAGTGACGGATCGAATTGGAAAGGGATTGCGCGGAACTCCACGTGATGCTCTGATTCATGATTCAGTTCCAAAGGAACACCTAGGTAAGGCATTTGGCTTTCACCGTACGGGCGACAATATTGGTGCTGTTATCGGGCCTGGATTAGCTTTAATTGGCCTTGCAATGCTCGATGGGGATGTCCGTGCCGTCGCGAAATGGGCCATTATTCCCGCGATCTTGTCGGGATTCCTGACGCTTCTTGTTAAAGATAAATTTGTGAAGCCTGCGGTTGAGGAAAAGATCCAAAAGATAAAAGTACCTCTGCCTGGCACGCTGAAAAAGGCGATTTCAATATTAGTTCTAATCCAATTAACAAATATTCCTGATGCATTGTTGCTATTACGTTTGCATGACATTGGCTTCTCAACTAATGGAGTTGTTCTGTCATACATGCTGTTTAGCGCAGTAACCGTTGTTGCAGCTTTCCCTGCTGGATATGTTGCGGACAAACTTTCACCACGAGTTGTTTATGCAATTGGTTTGCTTGCATTCGCAATTGCCTATGCAACTCTGGGATTGACTAGTAACCATGCATTGGCTTTAGTCGCATTAGCTATTTATGGCTTGTTCCCAGCACTTACCGATGGCGTTGGTAAAGCGTGGATTGCCGGATTAAGCGAAGATCATCATCGTGGACGTGCACAGGGTGTGTATCAAGCATCAATGAACTTTGCTGTGTTAGGTGCTGGAATTTGGGGTGGAGCTATGTGGAGCAGTGGCTCGACACAATGGCCACTCGTGGTTGCAGCAATCGGAGGAGCTATGGGTTCTTTAACTCTTGCAACAATCCATCTACGGCGCGTTCGACCATAGCTAAAGTTTCTTCATACGCTTCATCGGATTGATTGTACGGATCTGGAACTTCTAGTTTGAAATAATCACCAGAGCTTGGATCAATTCCTTTTAATATCGGATCGAAGTTACGAAGGTAAAAAACCTTTTCTCGATGCTCATCGGTTTCTGCTAATGAAACAACGTTGTGATAATTACTTGAATCCATTACCAAGATCAGATCGTGGACAAAGAAATCATTTGCCTTAAATTGCTTTGCGGTGTGGGAATGTTTATATCCAGCCGCTTCCCAAATCTTTTTGGATGATGGATGTGGGCCTTGGCCAATATGCCACGAGCCTGTGCCCGAACTATGAACTTCAATAAGTGGTGCTTTCCAATCAGCGGTTTTACCTTCCAGAACGGCTGCAGCCATTGGTGAGCGACAAATATTGCCAAGGCAAACCATTGTGATGCTGAGTTGGTTTTTGCCCTTAAGTGAGGAGATCAAGCTCTGGTTCATCTTCAAGAGCTTCTTGTACAGTCTTTAACCGGCGCTCAATCTCATCAGCTTCATCGGTGCGACCCTGCATTCTCAAGATCTTGGCGATGCGAGACTCTACATCGACAATAAATTCAAAATCTTTTGGCTCATCTTCGCTCACAATTGCCAAAACATTTTCAAGGGTTGCTACTCCATCATCATATTTTTCAAGCAAGATTTGTGCCTTGCCAAATTCAAAAGTGGCGAATGTTTCACGGCGATGATCATGGCCT
>CAIXVA010000034.1 GCA_903922745.1 uncultured Actinomycetes bacterium | reverse complement strand
GGCAAGAAGTTACTGGTGCGCTGCTCACCAGATGAGCGTAGAAACAGGTCCACATCACTCATCTGCGGAGAGTCTAAATACTTGGCAAACACCTTGTCTGTAATCGCATCAGCCTTTACTTTTCCACGTTTCACATCACGAGCAAGCTCTGCCGCAGCATCAACAATCTCTGCTCGCCCACCATAGTTAACGCACATATTTAATGTTAACTTGTTATTCTTCTTTGTTAACTCTTCGGCCTCTTCTAACTCATTGATAACGCTGCTCCACAATCGCTTAGGCCGTCCAATCCAGCGAATTCGAACACCCATTTCATTCATCTGATCGCGGCGTCTGCGAATAACATCTCTGTTAAAGCCCATCAAAAACTTGACCTCTTCAGGTGATCGTCGCCAATTTTCTGTCGAAAATGCATAGGCGCTGATTTCTTTAACACCAAATTCAATTGCACCTTCTACAACATCAAAGAGCGCGGCCTCCCCTGCTTCATGTCCTGCAGTGCGTGGCAGTCCACGTTTTTGCGCCCAGCGGCCATTGCCATCCATCACTATCGCAACGTGATTCGGAATCTTTATTGTCATACCCGCTCCACCATCGGCAAAGAACGCAGGCCGCGTTCAAGGTGCCATTGTAAGTAAGCAGCGATTAAACCACTAGCTTCACGACGGAATTTTCCTTCACTTGCTGTTGCAACATCCCAATCGCTAGATATCAATGCGCCCATAAGATCTAGAGTTTCTGGTGCAGGGGTCGCACAAGCAGATGGCCGACAATCAGCGCACACTGATCCACCACCCACAAGTGAAAAGTATCTGTGCGGTCCAGGTGCTTCACACTTTGAACAAATAGTCATGGATGGTGCATAACCAGCCACAGCTAATGAACGAAGCAAGAATGCATCAAGGATCAATAGTGGTTCATAGCGATTTTCTGCCAGTGCTTTCATGCCACCTACAACTAATTGAAACTCTTGCAGAGCAGGTTCGTTTTCTTGCGATGTAAAACGTTCTGCCGCTTCAAGAATCGCTGCAGCAACTGTCCAACGTTGATAATCCTGCGTTAGCGCTTCGCCATAATTCATTAATGCTTCTACTTGTGTGACAGTGTCAAAGGTTTTACCGGTGTACAGCTGAATATCAACATGGCTACCTGGTTCTAATCGTGCGCCGAATTTGGATTTCGTGCGTCGAACCCCTTTTGCGACACCACGAATTCGACCATGATCGCGGGTGAGCATTGTGATGATGCGGTCTGCTTCACCGAGTTTTTGAGTGCGCAAAACAATTGCCTCATCGCGGTACAAACTCATACGGTAAAGGTAGTGCGTGGATTAGCGAATTGCGCGATTTATCGCAGACACGACCGCTTTTAATGAAGCAGTTGTGGTGTTGGGATCAATTCCTACACCCCAGAAGACTTCGCCATCGATTGCACATTCAAGATAGGCAGCAGCTGAGGCATCGCCACCTGCAGAAAGTGCATGCTCGAAGTAATCCAGAACTTGGACATCTACTCCGTACGCTTGCAAAATATTACAGAAGGCCGCAATCGGACCATTGCCTTGTCCCTTAAGTTCGTGAAGTACGCCGCGATCTGTCAATGAAACAGTCAAATGAACATCTTCTCCAAGCACAGAATTTTGTGACAAACCCTTAAGACGGAAACGTCCCCATGGCGCACTTTCTGTTGGCAAATACTCATCCTCAAAGATGTTCCACAAATCTTCAGCACTTACTTCGCCACCTTCGGCATCAGTTTTTGCTTGAACATTTTTCGAGAATTCAATTTGTAAGCGTCGTGGTAAATCAAGGTGATGCTCATTCTTCATCAAGTAAGCAACACCGCCCTTACCTGATTGTGAATTAACACGGATCACGGCTTCGTATGAGCGACCAATATCTAGTGGATCAATAGGCAGATAAGGAATAGCCCAGGTGTGATCACGTACTTCTTTGCCTGCAGCTTTCGCATCAACTGCCATGTGATCAAAGCCTTTTTTAATTGCATCTTGGTGTGAACCAGAAAATGCGGTAAAGACGAGATCGCCGCCATAAGGATGACGCTCAGGAACACGTAATTGATTAGCGTATTCAACGGTGCGACGCACTTCATCGATATTTGAGAAATCAATATGCGGGTCAATGCCGTGAGTCACTAAGTTGATACCAAGGGTTACAAGGCAAACATTTCCGGTGCGCTCACCATTTCCAAACAATGTTCCTTCAATACGATCAGCGCCAGCTAAATAACCAAGTTCTGCCGCTGCAACACCTGTGCCACGGTCATTGTGAGGGTGCAGTGAAACAATCACATTTTCGCGGTTATTAAGGTTGCGGCACATCCACTCAATTGAATCTGCATAGACATTGGGTGTTGCCATTTCAACAGTTGCTGGAAGATTCATGATCGTCTTCCATTGAGGTGTTGGCTTCCACACATGATTGACGGCGTTACAAACCTCAACAGCAAACTCTAGTTCAGTGCCTGTATAGGACTCAGGTGAGTATTCAAAGGAAACCTTAGTTTCAGGAACAGTAGGAACTAAGTCCAGACAAATCTTGGCCGCATCGGTAGCAATCTTTTTAATGCCCTCTTTATCTAGCCCAAATACAACTCGGCGCTGCAAAGTTGATGTGGAGTTATATAAGTGAACAATTGCTTGCTTTGAACCCTTGATTGCTTCAAAGGTGCGAATGATGAGAGCTTCTCTGGCCTGAGTTAGAACCTGAATAACGACATCATCTGGAATCAAGTTCTCATCGATAATCTTTCGAACGAAATCAAAATCAGTCTGGCTTGCACTTGGAAATCCCACTTCGATTTCTTTGTAACCCATGGCAACTAGCAGCTTGAACATCGCTAACTTGCGTGGCGTGTCCATGGGATCAATCAGCGCTTGGTTGCCATCGCGAAGATCAACTGAACACCACTTAGGTGCTTGTGTAATTTTCTTGTTAGGCCAGGTGCGATCAGGAAGATCTACGGGATGAAATGGTTCATAGCGATGCACCGGCATCTTGGATGGAACTTGCTTCGGAAAATTCATTGAGTGCTCCTTATTAATTGGCGGGTTTTGTCATGGTTGAACCGGTACGACAAACCCCGCGGCGAGGGGACCGGTTATTTGGCCCCACCACGGCAGCGAAGGAGGAGGCTGCGGTTGCTCATGAGTAAAGGGTAACGCGTGTATTAAAGGACTGGCAAATATCGATCAAGTTCAAATGCGCTGACTTGGCGGCTGTATTCAAGCCATTCTGCGCGCTTATTGCGGAGCACATACTCAAAGACATGCTCTCCTAGGGTTTCGCGCACTAACTGACTTTTTTCCATCTCCATGATTG
>CAIXVA010000033.1 GCA_903922745.1 uncultured Actinomycetes bacterium | reverse complement strand
TCGACGACGTTTATTGGAGTCAGCTGGGTTATCGCCAAAAATCATTATCAGCAATGTTGATGAAGAGACCGAATTTTTCAATGCGATGCACCCTGCAGATATGGTTATTGCACTAGCAATAACCAAGGCTCACACAGTACGTGAACAGATTGACTATCCAGCCATCATTATTGGCTGCGACTCAACTTTCGAATTTGATGGGGTTTCACTAGGAAAACCGGGAACTCCAGATATTGCGACAGAGCGCGCAAAGAAAGTCCGAGGCAATTCGGGCCTACTTCATACGGGTCACTGCATTATTGACACCGTCAAAAATATTGAAATATCAGATCGCGTAACCACAAAAGTTACTTTTGATCATATGAGTGACGAGGAAATCGCAGATTATGTTGCAACAGAAGAACCACTACATGTTGCGGGAGGATTTACTCTTGATGGTTTTAGCTCTCCCTTCATCCCTTCAATTGAAGGTGATTACACAAATGTTGTAGGTATATCAATGCCATTTGTACGCAAAGCTTTTGCCCAACTTGGATATTCATGGCCACAAGCAAAGGTAATGAAATGAAGCGCGTACTAATAGCTAACCGTGGCGAAATTGCTGTGCGCGTAATTCGTGCTTGCAAGGATCATGGTATCGAAAGTGTTGCTGTCTATTCAGATGAAGATCGCACCTCACTTCACGCACAAATGGCAGACACTGCTTACTCACTTCATGGCACTACAGCTACTCAAACATATTTAGATATTGAAAAACTAATTGCAGTTGCCAAAGAATCTGGTGCAGACGCTGTACATCCTGGTTATGGTTTCCTTTCAGAGAATGCACACTTTGCACAAGCTGTAATTGATGCGGGTCTGACATGGATTGGACCACCCCCAGATGCAATTCGCGCTTTGGGCGACAAAGTTTCAGCACGTAAGATCGCTGCAAAAGCTGGTGCACCGCTTGTTGCAGGTACACAAGATCCCGTTGCAGGTCATGAAGAAGTTACAGCTTTCGCTAAAGAACACGGGTTGCCAGTTGCAATTAAGGCTGCCCACGGTGGTGGCGGTCGTGGACTAAAGGTTGCACGCACTATGGAGGAGATTCCAGAGCTTTTTGCATCTGCCGTTCGCGAAGCAATTTCAGGTTTTGGCCGCGGTGAATGCTTTGTGGAACGTTATTTAGACAAACCTCGACATGTTGAAACACAAGTATTAGTAGATAAGCACGGTCATGCGGTTGTAGTTAGTACCCGAGACTGTTCTCTGCAACGTCGCCACCAAAAACTTGTTGAAGAAGCACCTGCGCCATTTTTGACCGAAGCGCAAAATGATGAGCTCTACCGTTCAAGTAAAGCGATCATGAAGGAAGCGGGCTATGTAGGGGCAGGAACGTGCGAATTCTTAGTAGGTGTCGATGGGACTATTTCTTTTCTAGAAGTAAATACTCGTTTACAAGTAGAGCACCCTGTCAGTGAAGAAGTTACAGGACTTGACCTTGTGCGCGAACAATTCCGAATCGCAGATGGGGAAGCACTTGGATTTGATGATCCTGTAATCCGAGGTCATTCAATTGAATTCCGAATCAATGGCGAAGATCCTGGCCGTTCATTTTTACCGGCACCTGGGCGCATAACCGAATGGGAAATCCCAACCGGTCCTGGAGTGCGCGTAGATGCGGGTTTTCAAGGTGGAGACACAATTGGTGGCAACTTCGATTCTCTACTTGCAAAATTGATTGTCACCGGTGCCACGCGTGAACAGGCAATTGAACGTGCTCGCCGCGCACTCTCTGAATTCAAAGTGGGCGGATTAGCAACTGCGATTCCTTTCCATCGTGCAATTCTTGAAGACCCTGCATACACAAAGAATTTCAAGGTTTACACAAGTTACATTGAAAACGAATTTAATAATCAAATCCCAGCATTTACATTCACTGAGCCACCACTTGAAACTCACATGGCGCCTGAATATCTCGTTACTGAAGTTAACGGGAAACGATTTGAAATTCTTGTGCATGCACCAAAACCAGTAATTAAGCGTCACCGTGCAAAGCAAACTATGGCCGGTGGCACAGGTGGTTCTGGACTTACTAGTCCAATGCAAGGCACAGTCGTAAAGATCGCAGTAGAAGAAGGCGCATCTGTTGAAGTCGGGGACCTGATCTTTGTTCTAGAAGCAATGAAAATGGAACAGCCATTAACTGCGCACAAGGCGGGCATCATCTCTAATCTCACCGCTGTCATTGGAACCACTGTTTCTAGTGGAACTAATCTCTGTGACATTATCGATAAATAATCTGACTTCTCAAAGGGTTGTCGCGAAGTTACTCTAGGCACATGGATCAATCATTGGTAGGCGAAGTTCAAGCCTGGATTGCCGATGATCCAGATCCCGTTACAGCTTCTCAATTACAACAGTGGCTAGATACAAATAACGAGCCCGAACTTCGCTCATCCTTTAATGGCTTTTTACAGTTTGGAACAGCAGGTTTGCGTGGTCCAATTCGCCCCGGTCCATCAGGAATGAATCGCGCAGTTGTTGGTCGCACGGCAGCGGGAATAGTTGCGTATATGAAAGAACGCAACTTAACTTCTGTAGTTATTGGCCGCGATGCACGATATGGATCAGAAGATTACACATGTGAAACTGCAGAAATAATGAGCGGTGCCGGTATGAAGGTATTTGTATTGCCAAGGCCCCTGCCAACCCCAGTCTTGGCATTTGCCACTAATGAGTTGGGCTGCGATGTAGGAATCATGGTTACTGCAAGCCATAACCCACCACAAGATAACGGTTACAAGGTTTATCTAGGCGGAACAGTAGATGGCATCGAATACCGTGGATCACAGATAGTTTCTCCAACCGATATTTCAATTGCACAAAAGATTGATGCGATCACAACTTTGAAGTTACAACCACGTGGAAAGAATTGGACAGTTCTGGGCGAAGAGATAATTGAAAAATACATTGAACGCACAGCATCACTTGCAACTAAGCCTGGATCCTTGCGCATTGTTTATACGGCGATGCATGGTGTCGGAACCGAAACAATTCAACGGGTATTTCACAAGGCGGGGTTCCAATCCCCAATCTTGGTTGATGCCCAAGCTGCGCCAGATCCTGATTTTCCAACAGTTGCTTTTCCTAATCCCGAAGAACCCGGTGCAATTGATTTAGCTCTTGAAACTGCGAAAGCATTTGACGCAGATCTAGTAATCGCAAATGATCCAGATGCAGACAGATGTGCTGCCGCGGTAAAGGATCCCGTAATGGGCTGGCGAATGCTTAGGGGCGATGAATTAGGCGCGATTTTGGGCGAATCTATTGCTCGAAAGACCGCTAGTGGGATTTTTGCTAATTCAATTGTTTCCTCATCGATTCTTAAGAAAATAGCAGAGCACTACAAACTTGAATTCAAAGAAACCCTTACAGGTTTTAAGTGGTTAGCAAAAATTAAGGGCCTGACCTTTGGTTATGAAGAAGCACTTGGTTATGCAGTTGATGCTAAGTCGGTAAACGATAAAGATGGAATTTCAGCAGCAATCACTTTGGCGCAGATTGCAACTGATCTTGCAGCTGATGGTAAGTCTCTTTTAGATCTATTGGATGAGATTTGGACACGCCATGGATTCCATGCAACCGAACAAATTTCCATTCGTCTTAACGATTTGTCAAAGGTCGCAGTGATTCTTGGTGGACTTCGCAGCAATCCACCACAGCAAATCGCCGGACGTTTAGTTACCTCCATTGATGATCTAGCTGCCCCTACTGATGGATTACCACCAACAGATGGATTAAGAATCTGGCTAGATGGCGGAGTACGAATCATTATTCGTCCGAGCGGTACTGAAGCAAAGATGAAGTGTTACATTGAGGTTATTGAGAAGGATTCGAAAACCGCTCAAGTAGTATTGGATCAACTGCGACCACCGCTTAAGGAATTATTATCGTGAGTTTTTATGGTTTAGTTGATGGCACTGACGCCTCGCTAAAGAGTTACCTAGGTAATCTTTCTGGCGTAGACCAGGTGGGTGCCGAAGCTCGCGCAGCAATGCTTGCTACCAGAAGTATCAAAACGACATCCAAGCGCTGGGCCATTGATACCGCAATTACGATGGTGGACTTAACAACTCTTGAAGGCGCAGATACACCTGGCAAAGTGAAAGCTTTATGTACTAAAGCTGTAAGGCCAGATCCAACTGATTCATCAGTTCCTAGCGTTGGTGCTGTCTGTGTTTACAACGACATGGTTTCAGTTGCTCGCAACCATTTAGATTTAATCGGTGGCCAGCATGTGCCCGTAGCCGCGGTTTCAACTGCTTTTCCATCAGGACGTGCATCCATGCCGGTCAAGATTCAAGATACGCAAGATGCAATAGATGCCGGCGCGGCAGAGATCGACATGGTGATCGATCGTGGTGCTTTTCTTGCGGGTCGTTACATTGATGTTTTCAACGAGATTGTTCAAATCCGCGAAGTATGTGGCGATAAGGCCCACCTAAAGGTAATCTTTGAAACAGGCGAGTTAGTCACCTATGACAATGTTCGTAAAGCATCATTTTTGGCGATGGCTGCGGGTGCGGACTTTATTAAGACTTCCACCGGCAAAGTTGCACCTGCTGCGACTCCCCCAGTTGTCTTGGTTATGCTTGAAGCGGTGCGTGACTTCTACGAAATGACCCAGGTGCGTATTGGCGTTAAACCTGCTGGTGGAATCCGAAATACTAAAGATGCAATCAAGCAATTAGTTTTGGTCAATGAAACTGTTGGACCAGATTGGCTCAATCCGAAACTCTTTCGAATCGGAGCCAGTGCATTGCTCAATGATCTATTGATGCAACGCATGAAGATGGATGATGGTTATTACACTAGCCCTCAGTATGTGACGATGGATTAATGGAGACGACTATGACCTTCGAATACGCCCCAGCGCCAGAATCTCGCGCAATTGTCACCATCAAACCTAAGTACGGACATTTCATCGGTGGCAAGTTTGTCGCCGGTAGCAAGCACTTTCCAACTATCAATCCAGCTACTGAAGAGGTACTTAGCCAGATTGCACTCGCCGGTAAGGCAGATGTTGATGCAGCGGTAAAAGCAGCACGCAAGGCATACGCAAATACCTGGTCAAAAATGTCAGGCAAAGAGCGCGGCAAGTATTTGTATCGAATCGCTCGAATTATGCAAGAGCGCGCACGTGAATTTGCAGTGCTAGAGACTCTCGATAACGGTAAGCCGATTCGTGAATCACGAGACACAGATATTCCATTGGCTGCAGCTCATTTTTTCTATCACGCAGGCTGGGCGGACAAGCTTGAGTACGCAGGTCTTGGCACATCTCCCAAGCCGCTAGGTGTTGCAGGACAGATTATTCCTTGGAACTTTCCATTATTAATGTTGGCGTGGAAGGTTGCGCCCGCACTTGCTGCAGGAAACACAGTTGTACTTAAATCCGCAGAATCAACACCACTTACTGCCTTGTTATTTGCAGAAGTTTGTCAGCAAGCAGAACTTCCTGCAGGTGTGGTCAATATTGTTACAGGCGATGGTTCTACAGGTGCCTTAATTGTTAATCATCCAGGAATCGACAAGATTGCATTTACCGGATCAACTGAAGTTGGAAAAATCATTGCGCGTGCGGTAGCACCAACGAACAAGAGCGTTACTTTAGAGCTCGGTGGCAAGGCAGCCAACATTGTCTTTGATGATGCCCCTATCGATGAAACTGTTGAAGGCATTGTTAACGGTATTTTCTTTAACCAAGGACATGTGTGCTGTGCTGGCTCAAGATTGCTACTGCAAGAAAATGTGGCAGAAGAAGTACTGCATAAGCTAAAGAACCGCATGGAAAAGATTCGTGTGGGCGATCCTATGGATAAGAACACCGATGTTGGTGCAATTAATAGCAAGGAACAACTAGCAAAAATTATCGAGCTCGCCGCAGTTGGAGATTCCGAAGGTGCTGAGCGTTGGAGTCCAGCATGCACGCTGCCAAGTAAAGGTTTCTGGTTTGCACCAACAATCTTTACCGGGGTAACTCAGGCACATCGCATCGCACGTGAAGAAATCTTTGGACCAGTGCTTTCAGTTCTAACATTTAGAACACCGGCCGAGGCTATAGAAAAGGCCAACAACACTCCTTTCGGGCTATCGGCTGGAATCTGGAGCGAAAAAGGAAGCCGCACATTGTGGGCATCACAACAGCTTCGTGCAGGAGTTATCTGGGCTAACACATTTAATAAATTTGATCCAACTTCTCCATTTGGTGGATATAAGGAATCGGGGTGGGGCCGCGAAGGTGGACGCCACGGCCTGTCTGCATATTTGAAGGGAGTTAGCCATGAGTAATCGCATCGATGTGAAGAAGACGTACAAGCTATTCATCAATGGCGCTTTCCCTCGCACTGAATCAGGGCGCACCTATGAAGTCAAAAATGCAAAAGGCGTTTTTGTTGCTAACCCATGTCTTGCATCTCGTAAAGATTTGCGTGATGCAGTTGTTGCGGCACGTGCAGCACATGCTGGATGGAATAAAGCAACGGCTTATAACCGTGGGCAAATCTTGTATCGCATCGCCGAAATGCTCGAAGGCCGCCGTGGACAATTTGTAGAAGAAATTGTTAATGTCACCGGTGCAACAAAGACGAAGGCTGATAAAGAAGTTACCGAATCTATTGATCGACTGGTTTGGTATGCGGGCTGGACAGATAAAATTGCATCCCTTGCTGGTTCAACAAATCCAGTAGCTGGACCTTTTTATAACTTTACAATCCCAGAAAGTATGGGAGTTGTTGCAGCCATCGCACCTGAAAATCCCTCACTGCTGGGATTAATTGATGCAGTCGCACCAATTATTACCTCTGGAAATACTGTTGTTGTTCTGGCAAGCACAAAAGCTCCATTGTCAGCCATGACCTTTGCAGAAGTTCTAGCTACAAGTGATCTGCCTGCAGGTGTAATTAATATCTTGACTGGCAAGAAAGACGAGATCGCGCCATGGATGGCATCTCACATGGATATTGATGCATTAGATATTTCTGGATTATCTTCAAAGAAGCATGCTGACATCAAGGTGGCCGGTGCTGAAAACTTAAAGCGTATTCATTCCTTTAAGTCAGCAGATCCTGGTCGCATTATTGCCTTTATGGAAGCCAAAACTGTTTGGCATCCAATAGGACTTTAACTAGCTTGGATTGCAACGCTCTCATAGCCACGCAAAACAAAAGTCGGTCTGCGAATCGCATCTCCTGCTAATTGCATGTTCGGAAACTTTTCCCATAACGCTGGCAAGGAAACACTCATCTCAAGACGGGCCAATGGAGCACCTAAGCAGAAGTGAATGCCTGCACCAAAACCAATATGAGGGTTTGGATCCCGGGTTAAATCCAT
>CAIXVA010000032.1 GCA_903922745.1 uncultured Actinomycetes bacterium | reverse complement strand
TCTCACCTGTCATGAAGATACGTGCTGCTCTTTGATAGCCAACTAACTGCGGGAATAAGAAACTAGATCCTGCCTCAGGTACCAGGCCTAATGAGGCAAATGGCATTGAAAAATTGGCGGTCGAACCAGCAATAACTACATCGCAATGAAGCAACATCGTTGTGCCAACCCCAACAGCATTTCCTTTTACTGCAGCCAGTAATGGCTTTGGAAAGTTAAGTAACGCGGCCAAGAACTTTGCAACCTCTGAATCATCCGATGTTGGCGGATTGTTCATAAAATCCATGATGTCGTTGCCAGCGGTGAAGTGATCGCCCTCTGCCGTAAGTACAACTGCTCGAATCCCAAAATCTCCCGCTGCTTCATTGAGGCCTGTTGATAGCTCTGCATACATAGCTCGTGTCAGGGCATTCATTTTTTCGGGACGATTAAAACTGAGGGTTAGCACTCCTCCGTCTTGCGTGGCCAAGATTTCGCTCATTCGGGCATCTTATGGGGTGACTCGCGCAATTAAAAAGAGCAGAATGGAGACACGCGGAGAGGCGGCAATTAACATGGCAAGAGATATAACAATTTCAACACGAGAATTAACTCCATTTGAGCAATTGGTTCTGGAATTGGTATGTGAAGGCAAATCCAATGGCGCAATCGCTTCCCAGACATCTCATAGTGAAAAGGTTGTTGAAAATACTGTAAGCCGAAGTGCTCAAGTTTTTGGAATTAAATCAGACAGTGAAACAAATCTGCGTGTATTACTGGCACTTGCCTATCGCGCACATTATGGTGATAAAGCTTTCGACAAATTGAATGTTCCTTGCTCGCATCTAGAAGTAGGTCCAGATGGAAAAGCAATGTGCAACCGTCACATAGATTAGATTTCGTTCTCTAGGTCACACTCTTTGTGAGGGCAACCACTCTCTTTAATTGTACCGAGAGGTGACCCTCGAACTTTCTCTAATTCTCTATCTCGGCACATAGTAGAAATACCTCTGTATTGATTTTCATATCAATGCCTAAGAGGGAGAGAGAATTAAATGAAACGTATAACTTTTGACAAGCTAGTGTCATTTGTCGGCCTGGCATTAGCGGCTCTACTGTTGATATTTGGTGGAATGCTCAATTTTGGTGCAGCTTTCGCCAATGATTCAGTGCGCAGTCAATTAGAGAACCAAAACATCGCTTTTCCCATCGAAGCGGGCTTACCAGCAGACACAAAAGATCAACTTCTTAAGTGGGCAGGTAAGCAGGTTACAACAGGTGAAATGGCTCGAGATTATTCAGATCTATATATCTGGGAGCACATGAAGGCAGCTGCAACATCTGTAATGGGTAAACCAGCTACCTACTCTGAAGTTTCATCTGCGTATTTAACTGCCCAACGATCAGGTGGAACAGATGCGGCGCAATTACAAAAATTAGCTGATCTGCAAGACACATTGTTCATGGGTAACACACTTCGCGGAATGCTTCTTGAGGCATACGCATTCGGAACATTAGGAGTAATCGCAGGGTACGCCTCAATTGCATGTTTTGTTGGTGGACTTTTATTCCTTGTGTTAGGTATAGCTGGGTTGCTGCATATTCGTCGCACTCCTGAGGACGCGACGATTTAACCCTCAACTCTCCGTGAGGGGGTAAAAAAGCGCCCCTGGGTATTCCCCGGGGCGCTCTCTCTTGCCATTTTTCTTGTTTAGCGTGCTAGCTTTCCTG
>CAIXVA010000031.1 GCA_903922745.1 uncultured Actinomycetes bacterium | reverse complement strand
CGTGGCTCTAACTCTTCAAAAGAGAGTTCACAATCGTGGCAAGCTAGATGCTCACTATAGGTACGTTCTTTATCTGCGCCCTTGGCGTCAACAAAGTCTAATATAACGATTCCAGAAGACAGACGCAGCGCAGTTTCAATTGAATCTGTAAGACGTGTTTTGCTTTCTGCCTTTGCAGTCAGTCGATCAATGACAACTTCAATGGTGTGCTTCTCTTGTTTTTTAAGCTTTGGGGCATCAGAGAGGGCAACCACTTCACCATCGATACGGGCCCGTGAATAGCCTTGAGTGATCAGATCGGTAAAGAGTTCAACAAATTCACCTTTACGTGCGCGAATAACTGGAGCTAATACCTGAAACTTGGTTGTTGGTGGAAGCTCCATGATCTGATCAACAATTTGTTGAGGTGATTGGCGAGTAACTGCTTTGCCACAGTTCGGACAATGTGGACGTCCGGCGCGAGCGAATAAGAGACGCAGGTAGTCATAAACTTCAGTAATTGTTCCGACAGTGGATCGTGGGTTTCGGTTGGTAGATTTCTGATCGATTGAAACTGCCGGTGATAAACCTTCGATGAAATCGACATCTGGCTTATCCATTTGGCCCAGGAATTGGCGGGCATATGCCGACAGAGATTCAACGTAACGACGTTGACCCTCGGCGAAGATAGTGTCGAAGGCTAAGGAAGATTTTCCAGAACCCGAAAGGCCAGTGAATACGACTAACGCATCGCGCGGAAGTTCGATCGAAACATTCTTTAGATTGTGCTCGCGTGCTCCGCGTACAACCAACTTATCGATACTCAAACCCCGGCCTCTTCCATCATTCGTAACTCTTTCTTCAATATCTTGATTTCATCACGCAAACGCGCAGCAACCTCAAATTGAAGTTCAGATGCCGCATTTCGCATCTGATCGGTGAGCGAGCCTATCAACGCGATCAGATCCTTGCGCGGCAAAGAGACGGAGGATTTATCGTAAATACCGGCTGATGCGCCAATTTTCTTCGCTCCACCCTTCTCATGGGACAAAAGCTCCTCGGTATCTTCACTCTCGCGATTAATCAGATCGGTAATATCGGCAATCTTTTTGCGCAATGGCTGTGGATCCACACCACGTTCAAGGTTATAGGCAACCTGCTTTGCACGACGTCTGTTTGTTTCATCAATTGCTTTGGCCATTGAATCGGTAATCCGGTCTGCATACATATGGACCTCACCCGAAACGTTACGGGCAGCACGTCCAATAGTTTGAATCAACGATGTTGAGGAACGAAGGAAGCCCTCTTTATCTGCATCCAAAATAGCAACCAGTGAGACTTCAGGAAGATCCAGACCTTCACGCAGTAAGTTGATACCAATCAAGACATCGTAATCACCTGTGCGAAGCTCACGAAGTAATTCAACTCGGCGCAAGGTATCCACCTCAGAGTGCAAGTAGCGAACATTGACCCCACGCTCTTGAAGATAATCTGTTAAATCCTCTGACATCTTCTTGGTTAATGTAGTAACTAAAACACGTTCATTTTTTGCAGCACGAATATTGATCTCATTGAGTAGATCATCAATCTGGCCTTTAATTGGCTTAATCACAATCTGTGGATCAACCAAGCCTGTTGGACGAATAACTTGTTCTACAACATCGCCATTGACCTTGGCCATCTCATACTTACCGGGTGTTGCCGAAAGATAGAGAGTTTGTCCGGTTCGTTCAGAGAATTCCGGAAACTTAAGCGGGCGATTATCAAGGGCACTAGGCAAACGAAATCCATGCTCTACCAAGGTGCGTTTGCGAGAAGCATCTCCTTCAAACATTGCGCCGAGCTGCGGGACCGTTACATGGCTTTCATCGATAACTACCAAGAAATCTTCAGGGAAATAATCAAGCAGGCAGTGCGGAGCAGATCCAGCTGCACGATCATCTAGATGACGTGAATAGTTTTCAATACCGCTACAAAATCCAATTTGTTCCATCATCTCAATATCAAACGTTGTTCGCATTCGAAGGCGTTGAGCTTCCAGTAACTTTCCCTGCTTTTCAAACAGGTTCAATTGAACTTGCAATTCATCCTGAATATCACCGATTGCGCGCTTCATGGTTTCAGGACCTGCGGCATAGTGTGTGGCTGGGAAAATGAAGATCTCTTCTTCTTCTCTAATGATCTCCCCCGTAAGCGGATGAAGGGTCGTCAGCTTCTCAATCTCATCCCCAAACATTTCAATTCGAATCGCAAGCTCTTCATACATAGGAATGATTTCGATGGTGTCTCCGCGAACACGAAATGTTCCACGCTCAAAAGCCATGTCATTACGTTTATATTGAACATCCACAAATCTGCGAAGCAACGCGTTGCGTTCGATTTCTTCACCAACGCGCAGGCGCACCATGCGATCCACATACTCCTGTGGCGTGCCCAGTCCATAAATACAAGAAACAGTTGCCACGACTATGACATCGCGTCTGGTCAAAAGTGAGTTGGTAGCTGAGTGACGTAAGCGTTCAACTTCTTCGTTGACACTGGAGTCCTTTTCGATAAATGTATCTGTCTGCGGTACATATGCTTCGGGTTGGTAGTAGTCGTAATAAGAGACAAAGTATTCGACCGCATTGTTAGGCAGTAGCTCTCGGAACTCATTTGCCAATTGGGCGGCTAGAGTCTTATTAGGTGCAAGAACCAAAGTTGGACGCTGTAGTTGTTCGATCAACCACGCAGTCGTTGCAGATTTTCCTGTACCGGTAGCACCGAGAAGAACTACATCTTTTTCTCCAGCATTAATTCGCTTAGTAATCTCAGCAATGGCAGCAGGCTGATCTCCAGCCGGGACATAGTCACTAATTACCTGAAAAGGCTCAACTCTGCGTTGTAGATCAGATATTGGGCGCATTTGATAAGCCTACTTAATTATTATCGTGGAGGCTATCCCAAATGTTTTCGACCTGTCGGAGCAGCTCATCTTCGGTTCCATCATTTTCTATGAGGAAATCAGCGATCTCTATGCGTTGTTCACGAGTGGCCTGCGCCGCGATACGGCCTTCGATCTCGGAAATGTGCATGCCCCTGCCCCGCAGGCGCGCAACACGATTTTCCATTTCAGATTCCACAGTTATCACAACATCAAATCTTTCATGAGATTTAGTTTCAACAAGCAAAGGGATTTCGTACACCAAAACTTGATCACCTTTTAGCGTTGCAACTGCCTCTTCAAACTCTCTTCGAACAAAGGGATGCACAATACTTTCTAACTTCGCCTTAGCGGTTGGATCTTTAAATATCAGCTCACCCAAAGCTCTGCGATCAATATTTCCATCTTTCAATACTCCGTCACCAAAAATTGCCACAACTTCATCAAAGCCATCTGAGCCCCGCTCTATCGCAGCCCGTGCCAACTGATCCGCATCAATCACCAGCGCACCGAGTTCAGCAAAGTACTGCGCCGCAAGTGACTTGCCGCAACCAATGCCCCCAGTCAACCCAATTACCCGCATATGCCAACTCTACCTTCCCTTCAGTTCGAACGAGGGAATTCAGTAGATGCAAGAAAGGGTCCGCAATAAATAAAAGGGAGTCCAGTTGAAGTTAGCGAGGGTCTAACGTTTTTCTCGCGACTTCAAGCTGGACTCCCTTTTAAGAAGTCTTTCTACTTATTCGGCAGCAACAACTTCTTCTGCGCCTTCAGCCGGAGCAGCGGCTGCATCAGCAACCTTTGCTTCAGACTTCTGCTTCTTGTGTGCCATGAAACGCTCTTGCGCTTGGGCGTACTGCTTTTCCCACTCTTCGCGCTGTGTTTCATATCCTGGCTTCCACTCTTGTGAGTCAGAATCGAAACCTTCAGGGTAAATGAAGTTTCCTTCTGCATCATAACGTGCAGCCATTCCGTACTGAGTTGGATCAAATGCTTCGATCTCAATCTCGTGACCTTCATTAGCTTGCTTGAGTGATAGTGAAATACGACGACGCTCTAGGTCGATGTCGATGATCTTTACGAACAACTCATCATCAACCTGAACAACCTGCTCTGGAATTTCAACGTGGCGTTCTGCCAACTCTGAAATGTGAACTAGGCCTTCAATACCCTCGTGAACACGAATGAATGCTCCGAATGGAACTAGCTTTGTCACAACACCTGGAACAACCTGATTGATTGTGTGTGTGCGAGCAAATGCCTGCCATGGATCTTCTTGTGTAGCCTTCAGTGAAAGTGAGACACGCTCGCGTTCGAAATCAACTTCGAGAACTTCAACAGTTACCTCGTCGCCAACTTCAACAACTTCACCTGGGTGATCGATGTGCTTCCATGAAAGCTCTGAAACGTGAACCAAACCATCTACGCCACCAAGGTCAACGAATGCACCGAAGTTAACGATTGATGAAACAACACCTGTGCGAACCTGGCCCTTTTGCAGCTGGTTCAGGAATGTTGTGCGTGATTCTGATTGTGTCTGCTCTAGGAATGCACGACGTGAAAGAACAACGTTGTTGCGATTCTTATCAAGCTCGATGATGCGTGCTTCAACCTGCTTGCCAATGTATGGAGTCAGATCGCGAACGCGACGCATTTCAACAAGTGATGCTGGAAGGAAGCCACGTAGACCGATGTCCACGATAAGTCCGCCCTTAACAACTTCAATAACAGTTCCGACGACAACCTCGTCGCGCTCCTTCTTGCCTTCGATGTCTCCCCATGCGCGTTCGTACTGTGCGCGCTTCTTGGAAAGAATCAGGCGACCCTCTTTGTCTTCTTTCTGAAGAACGAGAGCTTCAATAATCTCACCGACTTTAACGATTGAGTTTGGATCTGCATCGTGGCGAATTGAAAGTTCGCGAGCTGGAATAACGCCTTCGGTCTTGTATCCGATATCAACAAGTACTTCTTCGCGTCCAACTTGAACAACAGCACCTGAAACTAGGTCGCCATCATTGAAATTTCTGATTGTGCCTTCGATTGCTGCTAGAAAATCTTCAGCTGATCCGATGTCATTTATTGCAATTTGTGGTGTAGACAATTGAGCTCCGTAGGGATAGAAAGTAGTAGTTCCCGCTTTCGCGGCTGAAGGGCAAGGGTACGGTTTGCACGCTCATAAGGGCAAATCCACATACATTTTTGAGCGTAATGGCTAGACTGAATAACGTTATGAAGAGATACAAAGAGTTACTCGCCTTTCCATACGTACTCGCTTTGGCTCTAGCGGCATTTCCCGCGCGTTTAGCCTACGGAATGATCGGTCTGGCAATTTTCTTCAAAACTGAACAAGAGACCGGTTCGGTGGCGTTGGCTGGCTTGGCTATTGGATTGAACTCTCTTGCCGGATCTCTGACCGCCGGAATTCGTGGGTCGGTTATGGATAAGTGGGGGCAAAAATGGCCTCTTCGAATTCTCGTGCCTTCATATGCTTCTTTGATTCTTACATTAAATACAATGCACACAAAAGAATCGCTCTTAATCACAGCATTTGTTTTGGGTGCGACTGCTCCCCCAATAAATTTATCTGTGCGTCCTTTGTGGAAAGATATTGTTCCAGAAGATTTCTTACGTACCGCGTATGCCCTTGATTCAGCGATGATGAGTGTTACATCTGTCATCGGTCCAGTTGTGATTACTTCTCTTGCCTTATCGTCTCATCCAGCTTTAGGTCTAGGTGCAACATCTGCCTTCATGGCTATCGGCGGAACCGCGCTTGCCCTTAATTCGGTATCACGTAACTGGATACCGGAAAAGAAGGCTAAAGGACAGCAAAAATTATGGCGTGATCGAGCAATTCAACTATTAATGTTTGAAGGCTGCTTTATCGGATTTGGTTGGGGTATTTTTGATGTTGCGGTCCCGGCATTTGCGACACAAGAGAATGTTGCCCGCAGAGTTGCGTGGATTTTTGCTGCTTTTGGAATCGCAACAATTATTGGTGGCTTATTGGGTGGGCTAGTCTCTAAGAATTTAGCTCCGTTATCTGCGCTACGAAATGCATACTTAGCCTGGTTCATAACATGTATTCCAATCGCATTTACCTATCCTGATTGGACCATGGCATTAGTTGGAACATTTATCGGTTTTATTGGCGGAGCGGTTCAAGTTTTCTACTTTGAAGTTCTAGAAGCGGTACGGCCTCAGGGATCACAAACTTCATCACTAGGTTGGATCTGGAGTGTAGAAGGATCTTTCATGGCCATCGGTGCGACCGCCGGTGGTTGGGTATCTGAAAAATACTCGCCAAGAATGGGATTAGCTCTTCTGCCGGTGATGATCTTAATTGGACTAATAATTCTTACAGTTGGAAAAAAGCGTTTATCAGCTGCAAATGATGTTCCAACAGTTGAAGAAGACTTGCGGGCAATAAAAGATATTTCAAACGACGTAAAATAGTTAGTGCGCTGCTTCGTGCCAGGTAAGACCCAAACCAGCATTCACATCTAGTGGCGCTTTCAGAGGGTATGCGGCACCCATTTCTCGCCTTACTAATTCACTAATTTTTTCCTCTTCACCTGCGACTACCTCGAGAATTAACTCATCGTGAATCTGCAGGAGCAAGCGTGACTTCAATTTCTCTTTCTCAATAGCTTTTTGAACTTTGAGCATCGCTATTTTAATTATGTCAGCAGCCGATCCTTGGATTGGCGCATTAAGTGCCATACGTTCTGCGACTTCGCGGCGTTGTCGATTGTCATGCATCAAGTCTGGAAGATAGCGTCGACGTCCCATGATTGTTTCGGTGTATCCAACTTTGCGAGCCTTCTCAACAACATCATGTAGGTAATCGCGAATTCCGCCAAAGCGCTCGAAGTATGTGTCCATCAATTGCTGGGCAGCAGGCGGAGAAATATCTAACTGCACAGCTAATCCATATGAGGAAAGCCCATAGGCAAGCCCATAAGACATCGCCTTCATCTGTCTACGCATTTCAGGATCTACTTCAGATTGCTTAACTCCAAATACGAGCCCTGCAACTGTTGCATGCAAGTCCTCACCCGATGCAAATGCAGCTAATAATTTTTCGTCGTGGGATAGATGCGCCATGATGCGCATTTCAATCTGGCTGTAATCAGCTGTCAGTAGGCCGACATAACCCTTACCAACGGTGAAGCAATCACGAATCTTTCGACCTTCTTCGGTACGAACTGGAATATTTTGCAAGTTAGGTCCTGTCGATGACAGTCGACCCGTTGCAGCAACAGTCTGTTGGAAATGGGTGTGAATGCGACCATCCTTTGCAATTTCAGCAATTAGCCCTTCAACTGTTGTTCCTAGCTTCTTTGTTTCACGAATTCGAAGCAAAGATGTGAGAACTGGGTGCCCGCTTTTCTGGTGTAACCAATCAAGGCTTTCGGCATCTGTTGTATAGCCTGTCTTAATCTTCTTCGTCTTCGGCAATCCAAGTTCATCAAATAAGACAACTTGTAGCTGCTTAGGAGATGCCACATTGAACTCATGTCCAACGGCTTCATGTGCCGCTTTCGTTTCGCGCGCTACTTCACCTTCAAAAAATGCGGCTAATGTATCTAAGCCCTTTTTGTTGACGGCGATTCCGATGGACTCCATACGCGCCAGCAAATCTGCAACTGGCAACTCCATTGTCGTGAAAAGTTCCCAGAGGCTTCGCTCTTTCAACTCACGAGTTAATGAATCTCGCAGAGTAAACATTGCGCGGGCAGATGTCAGAAGCTCTTGTTCGGGAGTTGAAACATTAATTGCAGAGCCATCGCCCCAGCGCTCTTGAATATCTTTCAGGTCCTGACTACGCACACCTGGATTAACTAGGTATGCGGCCAGTGAAGTATCAAAAGAGATCCCAGTTAAGCCATTAATTCTCGCTACCGACTTTGCGTCATGAGCAATCTTCGCCACATTTGTATCTGACGCCCAATCCCCCATGGTCGATGAATGAACCAAGAAAACCTCATCTACCGACACTGCAATGGCATAGCGATGCAACTTCTCTTCCACTAATTGAAAGGCAATAGCAATTTCTCCTGAATGTTGTGCAATCTTTGCTGATGCTTCCTCTGGTGTCAGAACACCTTCTGCGATTTCTGTTGCAAACAATTCGAACTCAGGTTCGGCAGCCTTAGTACTCCCCTTGAGCAATATTGGTTTCATACGATCTTTAAGCGTCTTAAACTCTAGCTTCTCAAAAAGTGGATTAGTTTTATTCTCATCCACACCACTCCATGCCAGTGCATCAATCCTTAAATCCAGTGGAACGTTTGCAACCAGCTGCGTTAATTCGCGGTTTCGGATTACATCGTTGACTGAATCACGTAATGACTGACCAACCTTGCCACCCAATTTATCTATATTGGCAATTAATTCATGAAGTGAACCATATTCAACGATCCATTTAGCGGCGGTTTTTTCACCAACACCAGGAACTGATGGAAGATTGTCGCTGGGATCTCCACGTAGTGCAGCAAAATCTGGATACTGCTCAGGGCTCATTCCATACTTTTCCTGTACTGCATCTGGTGTCATTCGAGTTAAGTCACTGACTCCGCGCTTTGGATACAACACCGTGGTCTTTTCATTTACCAACTGAAAAGAATCACGATCTCCTGTGCAAATAAATACTTCCGCATTTTCACGCTCGGCTTGTTTCGAAATTGTGGCGATAATGTCATCTGCTTCAAAACCTTCGACTTCAAAAGTTGTGATACCAAATGCCGTTACCAGCTCATGAAGGTATGACATTTGTGATCTAAATTCATCGGGGGTCTTTGCTCGGTTGGCTTTGTACTCAGGAAAAATCTCTGATCTGAAGGTTTTGCGTGAGACATCAAATGCCACGGCCACATGCGTAGGTTTTTCCGAAGAAAGCAGCGATAGCAACATTGTTGCAAAGCCATAAATAGCGTTGGTGTGCTGGCCTTGCGCAGTGGTGAAGTTCTCTGCCGGCAGGGCGAAAAACGCACGATATGCCATGGAATGCCCATCGATGAGTAACAGGCGTTTGGTCATGGATGCATCGTAGAGTGCGAGTTAGACTGTACGCATGACAGAACCGGATTATCTTTCAATTATTCGTGAGCGAGGAAGCGGCGCCCTTGATAAGAAGATGGGCATCGAAATCACTGAAGCTTCATTGACCCGATTAGTTGGCACAATGCCAGTTGAAGGAAATACCCAGCCAATGGGAATTTTGCACGGTGGCGCAAGTGTTGTTTTAGCAGAGAGTCTGGGTTCTATTGGGACTCAATTGAATGCGGGAGCAAATCGCAGAATTGTTGGAATTGATATCAACGCCACCCATCACAAAGCCACTGCACAAGGAAAAGTTACAGGGGTTGCAACAGCGGTATCAATTGGAAAGACGCTGTGCTGCTGGGATATTGTCATAACAAATGAAGATGGACAGCGCACCTGCACCGCTCGCATCACCTGCATGATTCTTGCAGACCGTTAAGAGTTAGTGAGCACCTGTTCCAAGGTATGCCGCACGAACCGCTGGATCGTTAAGAAGATCTGAAGCCTTAGCTTCCTTTACAACATTTCCAACCTCAAGAACATAGGCACGGTGTGCGCGTTGCAGCGCCTGCTGTGCATTTTGTTCTACGAGAAGAATTGTCACACCAGTCTTGTTGATCTCAGTGATGATGTTAAAGATATTTTGAATCATCAGCGGAGCAAGTCCCATTGAAGGCTCATCAAGTAGCAAAACTTTTGGACGTGACATTAGTGCGCGACCAATAGCAAGCATCTGCTGCTCTCCACCTGACAAAGTTCCGCCAGCTTGGAATGCGCGCTCCTTGAGACGAGGAAAGAGGTGATAGACCTTTTCTAAATCTTCATCCATTTCCTTCTTGCGGTCTTTACGGTTGTACTTACCCATTTCAAGGTTTTCCAAAACGCTCATACCAACAAAGATTCCGCGACCTTCTGGGGCTTGTGACAATCCAAGATCGGCTCGCTTGTAAGCAGGCATCTTTGAAATGTCTTCACCGTTAAAGAGAATCTGCCCGCTAGTGACAGGACGTAGGCCTGAAATAGTCTTGAGCATTGTTGTCTTACCAGCACCATTGGCACCAATAAGCGTGACGATTTCACCTTCATTAACTACAACTGACACACCTTTAATGGCTTCGATCTTGCCGTAGTGGACATGTAGATCCTTAATTTCAAGACGCATCAGCTGGTGCTCCTAAATACGCTTCAATAACGCGTGGATCGTTTTGAACTTCAGTTGTCGTGCCATCTGCAATCTTGGTTCCAAAATCTAGAACAGCTACACGATCAGAAATTCCCATGATCAATGACATATCGTGTTCAATTAAAAGTACTGTGTAGCCAGCATCACGAATCTTTTTGATTGTTTCACCCAATGCAACCTTTTCAGCTGGGTTAAAACCTGCTGCAGGCTCATCAAGAAGAAGTAACTTTGGGTCAGTCGCAAGCGCGCGAGCGATTTCAAGTCGACGTTGGTCTCCGTATGGAAGATTCTTACCTAACTGGCCAGCGCGCTTTTTGATTCCCATGAACTCAAGTAGCTCCAACGCCTTCTCGAGTGCAGCTTTTTCTTCGCGACGAGATTGACGAGTTCCAAAAATAGAACCAACTACACCAGTCTTTGAGTGAACATCCGCACCTGTTACTACATTCTCTAGCGCTGATGATTCACCGAACAAACGAATGTTCTGAAATGTACGAGCGATGCCAAGTTTTGTAATTTGGAAACGTTTCTTGCCGACAATTGATGCTCCCTGAAATACAACATCGCCAGAAGTTGGCTTGTATACACCAGTGATCACATTAAAGATTGTTGTCTTACCGGCACCGTTAGGACCGATCAGAGCAAGGATTTCGCCCTTCTTAACAACAAGATTTACTTCGTTGAGAGCTGTAACGCCACCAAACTTCATGGTGATGTTCTGGAGTTCTAGAACATTTTCGCTCATTACTTGATCTCCCCCTCGCCTGACTCTTCGACTGTATGCCAGTCAGGATCAAAATGTTCACGCTTTTTCTTAGGCAAGATTCCATCTGGTCGCAGGTTCATCATCAGAACCAGCGCCATACCGAATACCAAAATACGTGGCTGGCTTAAGAAGCGAATACGTTCTGGTGTAAATGCCAACAGCACGGCTCCGAGGATTACTCCCCATAGATTTCCGATACCGCCGAAAACTACGCACGCCAGAATAAGAATAGAAACATTTAGATTGAATTGGTCAGGCACAATTGACAGAATCTGTGATGCGTATACAACACCACCAACACCTGCAACTGCTGCGCCAAGTACGAATGCCCATACCTTGTAACGACGTGTATTAATACCCATGAGCTGTGCAACATCATCATCTTGGCGAATTGCATCCCATGCGCGACCTGGACGACGAGCAGCCATACGGCGAACCATCCAGATGATGAGCAGGGTAAAAGTTAGCAATAGCCAGTAGTAAGGCTTTGGATCAAGAATTGTGAATTTAGCTTTAAAGAAGTTCGGTGGCGTTGGAATGCCAGCGATTCCGCGGGCTCCACCAATCGCATCTGTATTAACTGCAACGATACGAACAATTTCACCGAAACCTAAGGTAACAATGGCCAAGTAATCGCCGCGAAGTCGAAGAGTTGGAGTACCTAGAAGAACGCCAGAGAGCATTGCGAGAGCAACACCAATAGGCAAAATCTCCCAGAAGTTCAGTGATGTCTTCGTGCCAAGGATCGCCATCGTGTACGCACCGATTGCAAAGAAGGCGACGTAACCAAGATCTAGCAGACCTGACTTTCCAACCACAATGTTTAGACCAATTGCCATCATCACATACATACCCACTGGATAAAACAGGACTGATCGGAAATCAGAACCTGGTGTATTGATCAGTGGGTTATTGAGAAATGGAATTGCATAGCAAAGGGCGATAAAGAAGATGGATAGTGCAACACGGCGCCACTTAGGTGATCGCTCCCAGTACTCAGCGCCTCTATCGCGCAAGTTAAGTCGTGATTTCATGTCAGCCATTAGACCCTCGCCTGCTGAATTGATTCGCCAAATAAACCGGTCGGTTTAATCAGAAGAACTAGCACCAGAATTATGAAGGAAATAACGGCCTTCCAGGCTGTTCCAAAAACTGCGCTACTCCAGGTCTCCATGAGACCTAGTGCAAAACCGCCAAATAACGCTCCCTTAAGGTTTCCGATTCCACCAAGGACGGCGGCGGTAAATGCACTAATGCCCAAGAAGAATCCAACTTTGAAAGAAGTATTTTCATAAACAAGGATGTAGAAAAATGCTGCAGCACCAGCCATTAAGCCGCCTGCAAAGAATGTAACTGTAATAACACGATTGATATTTACACCCATCAAAGTTGCAGTGTTTTCATCCATTGACACTGCGCGAATTCCCTTACCAAGACGAGATTTTGAAATAAAACGCTCTAGAGCAAACATCATTATGCCCGCCGCAATAATTACGATTACTTTGTCATTTCGAATGTCTGCGCCTGCATAACTAAATAAAAATGTCTTATCCATAATGCGCGGAAACTCGCGAGGCAATGAATGCGTCATGATTCGAAATGCCTCGACTAATGAAATTGAAACTCCAATTGCTGAAATCAATGTTGCTAGCTTTGTAGCTCCGCGCTGACGTAAGCGGCGATAAGCAACAATCTCTACAAGTACAGCGGTAATAGCTGAAGCTAACATCGCCGCGATTAAACACACTAAAAGAGTGAGAACCATTTTCACGCCGGTACGAGGATCATCCTCAACTTTAACGCCCATGATTCCGGATGCAGCTACTAGGGCGGCAAATGTTCCGATCATGAATACTTCAGAGTGTGCAAAGTTAATGAGGCGTAGTACGCCGTACACCAATGTGTAGCCAAGTGAGATAAGCGCATAAATCGCGCCGAGTGCTATGCCATCAAAGGTTAAACCCCAGAATGCGTCATGCAGTAATGCAAAATCCATTTCTCACCTTTACTTTTTAAAGGATCAGAGTGGGCGGGTAAACCCGCCCACTCTGACCGTACTTATCTAAGACTTACCAATTACTTGGTAATTATGCCTTGATTGCTCCAAGAAGAACGATCTTTCCGTTCTTGATTACGAAGCCGTTTACATCTGCTCCAGATACTTCTCCGTCAGCATCAAACTTTAGAGTCTTTGAAAGACCCTTTGATGACTTAGTTGAGACGTACTTGTTGATTGAAGCGCGATCAGTGTTTCCAGCCTTGATTGCCTCAAGGAAGAAGTTAGCTGCATCGAATGACTCTGTTGTGTAAACACCAGGAGTCCAACCAGCCTTAACCATTTCTGCAGCAAGCTTTGGAGATGCTGTTTCGAATGGGATCGCTGGAGCTGTTAGAAGTGCACCTTCTGCAGCCTTACGAGCAAGCTTTACGAACTGGTTGTCAAGAGTACCGTCGCCTGAAGCGAAGACAATCTTTGAACCTGAGTCACGAAGCTGCTTTACGAATACTGCAGCCTGTGAGAAGTAACCTGAGTAGAACACAGCGTTAGCCTTTGACTTCTTGATCTTTGCAATAGTTGCAGAGAAGTCTGTTGTTCCAGTTGGTGTTACATCCTTACCAGCAACGCGGCCAGCAAGTGTGATGTCTACAGTCTTCTGAAGACCAACTGCGTAGTCTGATGCATCGTTAACCAAGAACACTGCTGCGTTCTTAACATGTGATGTGATCAAACGTGCTGCTGCTGGGCCCTGGTAATCATCTGTCAACACTGCGCGGTGGAAAATTGTCTTTCCGAAAGTTGGAAGTGTTGGGTTTGTTGCTGATGGTGTGATGATTGGAAGTCCTGCTGAAAGATAAATAGGTAGTGAAACCTTTGATGCGCCTGAGTAAGCAGGACCAACTAGTGCAACTACGCACTCTTCAGCTGCAACCTTAGGTGCGATTGGACCAGCAACTGCTGGATCTCCCTGGTCATCTACTTCGTAAACAACTGGGTCAACGTTTGCTGACTTGTTTGTGTCAAGGAACTTCTTTAGTGCGAACTTAACACCGTTAAGTTCGTTAATTCCTAGTGCTGCTTCTGGTCCTGTTAGTGGACCCTGGTATGCAATCTTTAGCTTGCCTGAGCAAGCAGCTGATGCTGACGGAGCGAATGCAACGAATGATGATGTTGCGATAGCTACAGCAGCTACAACCGCGAGAACGCGATTCTTCTTCATATGTAGTGCCTTTCCTGTTCTTGTGTCCCGGGACAGGGAGGCTGAAAGAGTAATGGCAGGGGTGAGCATTAGACAAGGCAGATTCCCGCGTGAATTGTTTCGGTTTCGTTATAAAGTGGGATCTCGGTACCAATTACTGAGACGCCGCCTGGGAGTTACTTATCCGGAACGGCGTTGGGGTTGATAACCGCCTCGGCCACATCCTTCATTGAAAGACGTCGATCCATGGCAGCTCTTTGAATCCATGAGAACGCCTCTGGCTCTGAAAGATTAAGAGCTTTCATTAAAATTCCCTTGGCGCGATCAATAAGTTTACGAGTTTCAAGACGGTCATGCAGATCTGCAACTTCATCAGCTAGGGATTTCATTTGCAGATGCCTACTGATGGCGATTTCAATTGCTGGCATCAAATCCCCAATTGTGAAGGGTTTAACAACATAAGCCATAACTCCGGCATCTCGTGCTCGATCTACTAATTCTTTTTGCGAAAAGGCTGTCAACATCAAAACCGGAGCAATCTCGATAATTTTTTCTGCAGCTGTTATCCCATCAAGGATTGGCATCTTCACATCTAGAATTGCAAGATCTGGTTTATGTTCTGTTGCTAGATCAATTGCTTCTTGGCCATTCGTGGCTTGAGCAACAACTTCGTATCCGGCACCTTGTAACATTTCAACAAGATCCATACGAATTAACGCTTCGTCTTCTGCGACAAGGATACGAACGCTCATGTTCAAATAATCCTTTCAGAAGCTTCATTCATTTATCTAGAATAAGAATTTAAAGTGCCCCGAGTCGGACTTGAACCGACACTGTGCAGTGTTTGAGACTGCCCTCTCTACCGTTGGAGTACCGAGGCGTTTGATGGGGCAATCTTAGCGGTAAGCGGCAACCACTCCACCAACTGCATCTCCTACGCGGTGAACGCGCATTGCATTAGTTGAACCAGGAATTCCGGGAGGTGAGCCTGCAACGATCACAACATTTTCGCCCTCGCGTGCGCGACCAGATTTAATTAATAATGTATCTGCCTGCTTCACCATTTCATCGGTGTGTTTAACCATAGGCGTAACCTCTGGTTCGACACCCCATGACAATGCAAGACGGTTATAGGTACCCACATCTGGAGTAAAGGCAAGGATTGGAATAGGAGAACGCAAACGAGCCATTCGGCGAGCAGAATCACCTGATTGAGTGAAAGTAACTAAGTACTTAGCACCAACAATTGCGCCTACTTCGGCAGCGGCGCGAGTGATTGCACCACCTTTTGTCTTTGGCGTTGTGCGCAATGGGCGAATCATTTCAAATCCACCTTCTTCTGTGCGAGCAATGATGCGTGCCATTGTTGCAACAGCTTCAATTGCAAAAGCTCCAACAGAAGTCTCACCTGACAACATCAACGCATCTGCCCCATCTAGAACAGCATTTGCACAATCTGTTGCTTCTGCTCTAGTTGGAGAAGAGTTTGTAATCATCGAATCAAGCATTTGGGTTGCAACAATCACTGGCTTGGCAGCCTCACGTGCAAGTTCAATACAGCGCTTCTGAACTAACGGAACATCTTCAATAGGAAGTTCAACACCTAGATCGCCACGAGCAACCATGATGCCATCAAAGGCATTAACGATTTCCTGCAGGTTTTCAACGGCTTGTGGCTTTTCAATCTTTGCAATTACGGGAACTCGGATTCCGACTTCATCCATGATTGCATGGACATCATCAACATCTGCTGCGTTTCGGACAAATGAAAGTGCGATGAAATCTGCGCCGGCGCGAAGGCCCCAACGCAGATCTTCTTTATCTTTTTCAGAAAGTGCTGGAACTGAAACAGCAACACCTGGCAAGTTAATTCCCTTGTTGTTACTGACTGTTCCTGGCTGAATAACTTTTGTAATTACATCGTTGCCTTTAACTTCAACAACTTCAACAGTTACTTTTCCATCATCAATCAGGATGCGATCTCCTGGCTTGCAATCTCCAGGTAAACCTTTGTAGGTAGTACCAACGCGATCCTTGGTTCCTTCAACATCATCAACCGTAATTGTGAAAATATCTCCACGCTCTAGATCGTGTGGACCATTTGCAAAACGTGCAAGACGAATCTTTGGACCTTGAAGGTCAACAAGGATTGCAACAGGTACGCCAGCTTCTTTGGCAGCAGCGCGCACACGATCTAAACGCATTTGATGCTCTTCATACCCACCGTGTGAAAGGTTGAGTCGAGCCATATTCATGCCTGCTTCGATGAGCTCCTTAACTTTCTCAGGAGATTCAACTGCTGGACCCATCGTGCAAACAATCTTCGCTCTACGCATGTATGAACCTTAAACCATCAGTGGGCGGTCAGTTGGTGCAATCGGCACCGGAAGTTGAGTACGTCCAGTGAGATATCTATCAACCTCTGCTGCTGTGCTTCGTCCTTCAGCAATTGCCCACACGATCAATGATTGACCACGTCCAGCATCACCAGCAACGAACACGCCTTCTTCAGTTGATTGGAAATTCTTATCGCGCTTGATCATGCCACGATCATCTAGCTGCACTTCAAGTTGAGTAAGCAATGGTGACTTTTCTGGACCCGTAAAGCCCATTGCCATGAAAACAAAATCGCATTTAATTTCTTTTTCTGAACCCGCAACTGGTACAAATTTTCCATCTTTAAACTCAGTTTCAACAATCTTTATTGCACGAAGGTTTCCGTTTTCATCGCCCAAGAACTCTTCAGTGCTAACTGCAAACACTCGATTGTCATTTTCTTCATGCGCACTTGAAACTCGATAAATCATTGGGTATGTCGGCCAGGGTTGTCCCGCTGGTCGCTCTTCCGTTGGGCGAGGCATGATTTCAAGCTGCGTGATACTTGCTGCACCTTGGCGAATAGAAGTTCCTAAACAATCTGCACCAGTATCGCCGCCGCCAAGAATGACAACGTGCTTGCCCGCGACATTAATATCTGGATTTTCAATCTCGCCAAGTGCCTGCTTATTACCCCATGGTAAGAACTCCATGGCTTGGTAAATACCTTTGTACTCGCGGCCCTTAATCGGTAGATCTCTCCACTGTGTTGCGCCAACTGCTAAAACGATCGCGTCATACTTCTTACGTAGATCTGAGCCAGTTAACTCCACACCCACATCAACACCTGGACGAAAACGAGTTCCCTCTTTTTCCATTTGTTCTAAGCGGCGATCAAGAATGTGCTTTTCCATTTTGAATTCAGGAATGCCATAACGAAGTAGTCCGCCAATTTTATCCGCGCGATCATAAACGGCAACAGTATGGCCAGCACGGGTTAGTTGTTGAGCAGCAGCAAGCCCTGCAGGGCCTGAACCAATAACTGCAACAGTTTTGCCGGTTAAGCGATCAGGTGCCATTGGCTTTACATTGCCACCATCAAATGCTTCTTCGATCGTGCGCAGTTCAATCTGCTTGATCGTTACTGCGTCACGATTGATTGCAACTACACATGCAGTTTCACATGGTGCTGGACATAATCGTCCAGTGAATTCTGGGAAGTTGTTAGTCGCATGTAAGCGATTGATTGCTTCTTCTTTATCGCCACGCCAAATCAAGTCATTCCACTCTGGAATCAAGTTACCCAGTGGGCAACCGTTGTGACAAAAAGGAATGCCGCAATCCATGCAACGTCCAGCCTGCTTTTGTAGATGTTCAAAACTTTGTGGTTCATATACTTCGCGCCAGTCTTGAATGCGAACATCAACGGGTCTGCGAGTTGGGGTCTCGCGAGGAGTCGTCATAAAGCCTTTTGGATCAGCCATTAGCTGCAACCTCCATCACTAGTGCATCCGCTGGTAAACCTTCATGCACCGCTCGTTCCATTGCCGCAAGCACACGTGCATAATCACGAGGCATGATTAATGAGATTCGTCCAAGACTTTTTTCCCAATCCTTGAGCAATGCAGAAGCAATCTCAGATCCAGTCTCGGCGTAATAAGAAGAGATGTGTGATTTCAAAATCTCTTTTTGATCTTCTGGGACAGCTAAGACATCAACCATGTCAGCATTCACATTTGCTGTGTCAAGATCTAGCACAAAAGCGCGACCACCAGACATGCCGGCGGCAATATTGCGGCCGGTGCGTCCCAGAACGACAACTGTTCCTCCGGTCATGTATTCACAACCGTGATCGCCAATGCCCTCAACAATTGCAAGTGCGCCTGAGTTTCTAACACAGAATCGCTCACCAACAACTCCTCGAATAAAGATATCTCCAGCCGTTGCGCCGTAACCAATAACGTTTCCAGCAATCACATTGTCTTCAGATTTAAATGATGCCTTTTCATCTGGGCGCACAATTACTCGGCCGCCGGATATTCCTTTACCGACATAGTCATTTGAATCACCATACAAACGAATCGTTAGGCCTTTTGGAATAAATGCGCCCAGTGATTGACCAGCAGATCCATGCAATGTCACATCGATAGTTCCTTCAGGTAAACCTTCTGCGCCATATTTACGAGTAATTTCTGCGCCAAGCATCGTTCCCACAGTGCGATTAACGTTTCGCACAGGCAAATCAATTCTGACCGCCTCGCCCTTTGTAAGTGCGACCTCTGAAAGTTTGATCAAGGTGTTATCAAGTGCTGCATCTAAACCGTGATCTTGCTTGATTGTGTTATGAAGTGGGCCATCAACATCTGGTCGAACCAAAAGTGGCTCAAGGTTTAATCCTGCAGCCTTCCAGTGCTCAACAGCTTTTCGTGTATCAAGGAACTCTACGTGGCCAATAGCTTCAAGAAGAGTGCGGAAACCCAATTGAGCCAAGATTTCTCGTACTTCTTCGGCAATATATTCAAAGAATGTCTCCACAAATTCAGGTTTACCTGAGAAGTTTTTACGAAGCTCTGGGTTTTGAGTTGCTACTCCTACCGGACATGTATCTAAATGGCACACGCGCATCATGATGCACCCTGAAACAACTAGTGGAGCGGTCGCAAATCCATACTCTTCTGCACCGAGTAGCGCTGCAATGACAACGTCTCGACCAGTTTTTAACTGGCCATCTGTCTGAACAACAATGCGATCACGAAGCCCATTAAGTAGCAGTGTTTGCTGAGTTTCAGCCAATCCCAGTTCCCATGGCGCACCTGCATGCTTGAGGGATGTCAGAGGTGATGCCCCAGTTCCGCCATCATGGCCTGAAATCAAAACGACATCTGCATGTGCCTTAGAAACACCAGCTGCAACTGTTCCAACGCCGACTTCTGCAACCAATTTAACGTGAACACGGGCGTTCTTATTCGCATTCTTTAAGTCATGAATCAACTGCGCAAGATCTTCAATTGAATAAATATCGTGATGTGGAGGTGGTGAAATTAAACCAACACCAGGTGTTGAGTAACGTGCTTTAGCAATCCACGGGTAAACCTTGTTACCAGGTAACTGGCCACCTTCACCTGGTTTTGCACCTTGGGCAATTTTAATCTGAATATCATCGCTGTTAACTAAGTAATTACTGTTTACGCCGAATCGACCAGATGCAACCTGCTTAATTGCAGAACGCTTTGAATCACCATTTGCCATCGGAACATAGCGCTCTGGCTCTTCGCCACCTTCGCCTGTGTTTGATTTTCCGCCAAGGCGATTCATCGCAATCGCTAAAGTTTCATGGACTTCGGCAGAAACAGATCCGTATGACATCGCACCTGTAGAAAAGCGCTTAATGATTTCGCGTGCAGATTCAACTTCATCAATAGAAATTGGCGTATTAACACCTTCTTTAAATTGGAATAATCCACGAAGGGTCATCAAGCGAGTGCTTTGCTCATTAACACGATCGGTATAGCGCTTAAAAACGTCATAACGCTTATTGCGAGTTGAGTGCTGCAATGTAAAGACAGTCTCTGGATCAAATAAGTGTGGTTCACCTTCACGGCGCCACTGGTACTCCCCGCCAATAGGAAGGCGCTTTGTCCCTGGTACTTCTCCCCCAGGTGGATATGCAACGTGGTGACGCGCAATTGTTTCTTCAGCAATGATGTTGAGTGAAACACCACCAAGACGCGAAGTTGTTCCAACAAAGTATTCATCGATTACTTCTTGCGACAAGCCAATAGCTTCAAATACTTGTGCGCCTGTGTAGGAAGCAATAGTGCTGATACCCATCTTTGACATAACCTTAAGAACGCCTTTGCCAAGACTCTTAATCAGATTCTTAACTGCTTTTTCTGGAGTGATTCCAGTGATGACGCCCTGTAGCACTAAATCTTCTGCAGACTCCATCGCAAGGTATGGATTAACACATGCTGCGCCATAACCAATAAGTAGTGCCACGTGGTGAACTTCTCTAACATCGCCAGCTTCAACAACAAGGCCAACCTTGGTGCGAGTCTTTTCGCGAATCAAATGATGGTGAACTGCAGATGTAAGTAGGAGTGACGGAATAGGAGCGTTCTCAGCATCGCCATCACGATCAGATAAAACAATGATGCGAGCACCATCACTAATAGCTTGTGAAACTTCTGCCTTAATCTCATTTAAACGATCACGCAGGGAATCTCCGCCGTCAGCAATGCTGAACAAACCACGAACCACATGTGCACTTAAGCCTGGATAATCTCCGTCGGCGTTAACGTGAATAATCTTTGCAAGTTCATCATTATCGATAACTGGAAATGCCAATGTAATTTGGCGACAGCTTGAAGGGCCTGGATCCAACAAATTATGCTCAGGCCCCATTGCGGTTCCAAGACTTGTTACAAGCTCTTCACGGATTGCATCCAACGGTGGATTTGTTACTTGTGCAAATAGTTGTGAGAAATAATCAAAGATTAAACGCGGCTTGTCTGAAAGGGCTGCAATAGGAGTATCTGTTCCCATTGAACCAAGTGCTTCCATTCCGTTTTTAGCCATAGGAGTTACAAGGATGCGCAGATCTTCTTCGGTATATCCAAAAGCACGTTGGCGTCGAACAACAGAGGAGTGCGGATAAACAATGTGCTCACGTGATGGAAGATCGCTGAGCTTAACCAAGCCAGCGTGTAACCAGTCCTTGTATGGTGCAGCGTTTGCTAGTTCATCTTTAATTTCGCCATCTTCAATGATTCGGCCCTGCTCAATATCTACCAAGAACATTTTTCCTGGTTGTAAGCGCCCTTTACGTTCAATGTTCTCAGCTGGAATATCAAGTACGCCAACTTCAGAGGCAAGAACAACAAGTCCATCCTTTGTTACCCAAAAACGTGAAGGACGTAATCCGTTGCGATCTAGTACCGCTCCAACTTGATGTCCGTCTGTAAATGTCACACACGCTGGACCATCCCATGGCTCCATCATGGATGCATGGAACGCGTAAAAATCACGACGGTTCTGCGGCATCGTTGCATGGTTTTCCCATGCTTCTGGAATCATCATCAGTACTGCGTGAGGCAATGATCGTCCACCCAAGTACAACAGCTCTAGAACTTCATCAAAAGATGCAGAATCTGACCCTGACATTTCAACAATTGGGAATAAGCGCTTTAAATCGCCAGGGATCACATCGCTTGCTAGTAATGATTCGCGAGCGCGCATCCAGTTGCGATTTCCCTTAACAGTATTGATTTCACCGTTGTGTGCAATAAAGCGATACGGGTGCGCAAGTGGCCATGAAGGAAAAGTATTTGTGGAAAAACGTGAGTGAACTAGAGCTAAAGGTGAAACAACCCGCTCATCTGAAAGTTCAGGGAAAAACTCTTCTAGCTGACCAGTTGTGAGCATTCCCTTGTAAACAATGGTCTGTGATGACAAAGAAGGAAAATACAGATCAAGTGCGTGCTCAGCGCGCTTTCGCAGACAAAATGCAAGGCGGTCTAGGGCAATACCTGTTTCACCATGTGCGCCTGCTACG